>CANODN010000023.1 GCA_947564765.1 uncultured Roseburia sp.
AGTTGAACTATCGAGTTTACAGAGTTTTGAGCGGATTGCAAAGGAAGGCCGCAAAATATGCATACAAGGGGATCCTGCCGGATGAAATTTTATTCCGAAAAAAGATGGGGTTTGCAGTTCCTTCCAATTCTTTGAGTAAGGAGCTACGGGTACAGAACTTATATGCCGGGGTATTAAAGAATGAGTGGCCCGGGTTATACCCGTTATGATATAATAGGGAGAGGGGGGAGACAGAGTATTTTATGAAGGTTATGTATTTTCTGGATCTCCCCTTTTTTGTGGGAGGTTCCAATAAAGTATTGCTGACGCAGGCATTTATTATGAAACAGAGAGGATGCCGGGTAAAAATTGTAATACCAAATGATGAAGAGGGTCATCATTCGGCAGAGTATGATAAGATTTGTCGTTCATATGGACTTGAGACAACAGAAGCATATTATCACGTTTCTATGTGTATGGAAGAAATTGATATAATAGAATCGATAAAGGACTGCGATGCGGTCGCAGACATCATAGAATCGTTTCAGCCGGACATCATTCACAGCACACAATTAAATCCGGCAGTTGAGCTTGTTTCACGAAAATTAAGAATACCGCATCTGATGAATATATATCAGGCAGACCATCATTCATTCCGTATGAAATGGATCGATGTTTATCCGCAGTACCACAGTGCAGATTCTCTGCTGTTTTCAAAATGCTGGGAAAAGGGGCTTAATATTTCCTCCCGGTGCATCCGGGTTGCCTATCAACGGACGGAGCGCAGGGCAGCAAGAAGCAAAGCACAAAGAGATAAGCTTGTGCATATCGTATCCATCGGGGTATTGTGTGAACGTAAAAATCAGTTGGAAATTATAAAATTTATTTTGAAATGTAAAAAGAACAAAGAGCGTGTGAAGCTTGTTCTGCTTGGAAATTATGAAACGGAGTATGGCGTGAAGTGCCGGCAGTTTGTGGATGAAAACGCATTGTGGGAAGAAGTGGAGTTTAAGGGATTTGTTTTGAATATTGAAGATTACCTGCGCAAGGCCGATGTTTTGATCCATGCAGGTACAGTGGAATCTTTTCCAGGAGTCCTTGTAGAAAGCATGGCAAATAAAATCCCTGTCATAACAACAGCAGTAGCCGGCGTTCCGGAGCTGCTAAGCGATAAGAAAAATGCGTTCCTTACAGACAGTTATAAATCAGAAGATATTTATAAAACGTTTCTGGAATTTTTGGATTACAGAAAGTCAGGGCAGATTTTACAAATAATAGAAAATGCATTTGACACGTACTTGCGGCATCATACTTATGAGGCTGCGGGGAAGGAGCTGGAGCGTTATTATAACTGGATCATAGAGGACTATTCAAATAAAAAGGAAATCCGGTTAAGCAAAGAGGAATTGGAAAGAGAGTTTGAGGAATTTGTTTGTGAAAGAAAAATTGATATAAATGATGTAAGGATGAGCAGGCATTTATGGTTTTTAAAACATCTTTTGGATGTAATTGAAGAAAAAGAAAATAAGAAACTTGCGATTTGGGGAGCAGGATTCTGGGGTGCGGCTGCATTGGACTGGATTCTGCTTTTGGATGGGAAGGTCGAGTTTCAGGGGTTTATAGATACAAGTAAGAGCGGAGCGTATCTGGGGTACCCGATTGTAGAGGATAAGGACGCCGTTATAGCAGAATGCGGCACGATATTGGCTGCGATCGCAGATAAGAAGAGCGTATCGGAAGTGATGGGGTATCTTGAAAAATCCGGAAAAGAAAGAAATATTGATTATTTCCGGGTTTGTAATTTTGGTGAGCTGCCGGATTTATAAGCAGCGGCGGGAGGAAATTATGATTGTAGTTCGGATTTATGAAGGATTGGGAAATCAGATGTTTGAATATGCTTATGCGTATGCCCTTCATGAAAGGATGAAAAACAGAGGGATTCGGGTTTGTCTTGATATGCGGGAAAAGGAAGTTACCGTGTTTGACAAAACACGGTATTACAGACCTTCACTTTTGCATCAGTTTCGTATCGGGCTTCCGGCAGCATCAGAGAAACAATTGCGGCATTGGGATTATCTTTCCGAAAAGACGATGCCTAAAAAAGCAGTCTGTAAGCTTGTAGATTTGGGTTTGTGGAAGTATGGAAGATTCAAAGAAGACGAGTTCAATTACAGAAAAGAGCATATGAAAATAAAAGATCATACCTATGTGGAAGGGTGGTTTCAGCATTATCAGTATTTTGAAAAGTACAGGAATTCTTTATTAAAGGAATTTTCACTGAAAGAAAAATGGGAAATGCCGGAGCAGATAAAACATATTCTGGAAGAATATCAGGTGATTTCCGTTCACATCAGAAGAGGTGATTACGTATCGGATGCAACGGTGCGAAGATTCATGGGGATGTGCAGCATCGATTATTATGCGAAGGCTGTGGAGTATTTGAAAACCAGATTGGACAAACCGTATCTGTTTTTCTTTACAAATGATCCGGAATGGGTGGAAGAACATTTGAAGTTTCCCATTCCGGGAATGATCATCAGTGATCGTTACGGATTATCCGATATACAGGAAATGATATTAATGAGCCGGTGTAGTCACAATATTATTGCAAATTCGACGTTTAGCTGGTGGGGCGCGTGGCTGAATACACATGAAGATAAAATAGTTATCGCACCAAAACGCTGGTTTATGGACAGAACAAGAAAAAACATTGCTATGAAAAACTGGATTAAAATATAAGCTTATGCATAAAGGAAAAATAAGAAGATGAAAAGTAAAATATTATCCATATATCTGCCTCAATTTCATACGATTCCGGAGAATGATGCGTGGTGGGGAAAAGGATTTACAGAATGGACAAATGTAAAAAGAGGAAAAGCCTTTTATCCGGGGCATTATCAGCCTAGGGAGCCTTTGCATGACAATTATTATGACTTAAAAGATTTAAAGGTTTTGGAAAGACATATACGAATGGCGCGGAAAGCCAACCTAAGCGGGTTTTGCTTCTATCACTATTATTTCTGCGGAAAGACGCTGCTGGAAAAACCGATTGAAGCTTACAGAGACCATTCGAAGGAAAATTTTCCGTATTGTCTGATCTGGGCAAATCAATCCTGGGAGCGTTCCTGGTACAGGTCAGCAACGAATGCTGTTGTTCTGCAGCAGCAGACGTATGGAGAAGAGCAGGATTGGGCGGATCATTTTTATTATCTGCTTCATTTTTTTAAAGATAAACGGTATATTAAAATAGACAATAAACCGGTTTATGTTATTTATCTTCCCCAGGACATAAAGTGCAGGCGTCAGATGTTTGCGCTCTGGAATAAGCTGGCAAAGGAGAATGGATTTGACGGTATCTATTTGATTGCAATGAATACGATTTATGGAAAGGATCAAAGACAGGAGCATTATGATGCTTTCCTGGATTTTGAGCCGCTATGCTTGTTTAAAGACGACAAATCCTGGAGAAGCTTTCTGGATTTTTGGAAAGAGAAAAAGATAAAAAATATCGAATGGAAGAAATGCAGTCCCGGCAACCGTATTTGGGCGAGGAATATGTATTCCTATGCATATTTATGCAGGAAAATAGAGAAGAAAGTAAAACAAAATATACCGAAAACATTTCCGGGTATTTTTGCGGGATGGGATAATACGTCCAGAAAAGACGAGGAAGGAATCATTGTCAGGGGAAGCAGTCCTCTGAAATTTCAGAAGCATATCACAAAAGTACTGTCCATGGCGGAAAAGACAGGCAAAGAGTATATTTTTTTAAACGCATGGAATGAATGGTCAGAAGGAGCCTATGTGGAACCGGATAAGCGGTACGGATACGGGTATTTGAAGGCTATAAGGAATGCAGTGAATACGTATGCCGGGCAAAGAGAGAAGAAGTCCGGCGGCAGAACATTAAGGAGGCCGTAATGAAAAAAGGAATTGTCGGTGCATTGGCATTGCTTGCAGCAGCTGCCGGGGGAGCAGCCGCAGCAGGGAAGCTTGCAGGAACAAAAGTAAATGATATGAAGAAGCTGTCGGATAAACATTTTGAATTGTTTTGTTTGATGAACCAATGGGTAAAAATAAAACAGGAAGGAAAAGATCTGGCGTCTTATTTTGAAAAGAAGGGATACAAAAAAATTGCAGTTTACGGAATGAGTTTTGCAGGGGAAACTCTGGTGGATGAATTAAAAGGAACAGATATACAGGTACTCTATGGAATAGACAAGCGGGGAGATTCGATCTATGCGGATATAGATATTGTTACAATGGAGCAGTCTTTGGATGCGGTAGATGCCGTTGTAGTAACAGCAGTTACCTTCTTTGAGGAAATAGAGGAGGAATTGTGCAGGAAAGTAGAGTGTCCGATTCTTTCATTGGGAGATATTTTATACCAGATATAAGTTGAAAGACAGGATCAAAGCTGTAGGAGAATGCAAGGATGGATGTTAGTGTGATTGTCCCGATTTATCATGGGATAAAATATATAGAGCAGATGATAAAACAGATAGAGCGGGCAGCAGAAGAAACCGGTGGAGAAGTGGAGCTTCTTTTTGTAAATGACGATCCAAAAGAACCGATTCCGGATAGCTTATTTTCGGATAAGATTGTAATTCGCATTTATAATTCAGAGTGTAACCGCGGGATTCACGGCGCCCGTGTAAAAGGATTTTCTCTTTCAGCAGGAACATATATCGTCTTTTTGGATCAGGATGATAAAATTGCGCCGTCCTATTTGAAAAGCCAGATGGATAAACTAGGAGATGCCGACGCAGTTGTCTGTCAGATGGCGGATGATAATAAGGTCTTTTACAATGAAAACCGGCGGTTAAAAGACTGCATCTGCAAAGAGACGATGACACAGACCGGGAATTTTATTGTATCTCCCGGGCAGGTTTTGTTGAAGCGGGAAGCAGTTCCTTTTTTCTGGACGTCGAATCTGCTTTCTTATAACGGAGCGGACGACTGGTTTTTATGGATTTGCATGATGTGTGAGGGCAGGGTATTTCAAGCCAATGAAGAGCTTCTGTTCTGGCATATGAAGCATGAAGAAAATGCTTCCTCAAATAGTCTTTCCATGTTAAGTTCCATATCCGAAGTGTATGAGAAGCTTACGTCGAATCCGCATTGTGCGGGCAGAGAACTGGAAGGCATACATAAAATTGTAAAAGACCATGCGGTCCGGTTTATCAAAGAGAGAGATAAATTTTTAGACATGTATGTTTTGGCGGATCGGTGGATGACGCTTTTAGAACGGGGGATAGCTGTCTCTGAATATTTTATTCGTGAAGGCCTAAGCTGCGCGGCAATTTACGGAAGAGGACGTTTTGGTGTCCGTATTGCAAAAGAATTGATGGAAAATGGTATAGATATATGCTATTTTATAGACAAAAGTAAGGAAACTTCTTCTGACGGCATTGCGGTAACTGCACCCTGGGAGCTTAAGGAGATAAAGGAACCGGTAATTATTACACTGGTGAAAGAAGAGGCAGAAGAGGTCTTTTGCATGCTGAAAGAAAAAGGTGCGGAGCAGATTTATTTCATCGAAGATGTAATTAAAAAGCTGGAAAAAGAAGAGAGGGAGAAGAAAATTGAATAAAATAAATATTGCAATGGCAACGGACAAAAATTATATTATACCTACGAAAGTTGCGATGTCTTCTATTCTGGATGCAGCGGGAAAGGACTCTTTTTATGAATTTCATATACTGTGCAGCAGTGAGCTGGATTCCAAAAGCAGGGAGAAGCTGTCTGCATTGGAACGAAATTATGTATATTTAAATGTTTCGTTTCATGAAATAGCAGGAGAGGAGTTAAACAATGCGACGACAACTGCACATATTCCGGTTGCATCTTATTACCGACTATATATGAGCAGGGAAATTGAGGCAGACCGTTGTCTTTTTATAGACGGAGATATGATTATAAGAGAAGATCTGCAGCCTGTTTATAACATGGATTTGGAGGGCTGTTATATTGCCGGTGTGCGGGATATGGGCGTGCGGTTTCATGCAGAGGAATTTTCGGGATATGCGGATTATTTGGGTATAGCGTCCATGGATGAATATGTAAATGCCGGATTTACACTGTTTGATTTGAAAAAAATTCGCGAGGACGGGCTGGATCAGGTGTTTATTTCGGCAATACGTCATGGATATAAATATATGGATCAGGACATTATCAATAAATACTGCTATGGCAGGATAAAGCATCTTCCGCTGCGGTATGATTATTTTACAGAATATGACGGCGACAGTTTGAGGGAATACGACAAGTATTATTCCAAACAGGAATTAGCAGATTTTGATCATAAATGCGTACTGCATTATACGGGAGGCTTTAAACCATGGATTTGCAGAAGATTAAAAATCAATCAATACTGGTGGGATCAGGCGGAGAAAATACTAAGTGAAGAAGAATATCATACCGTATTAAATCAGGCACGTGAATTTGAGGAAAAAAGTGACTGGACTTATATTTTAGAAAAAGTGGACGGGGAAAAAGAGGTTGTGATTTTTGGCTTTTCCGAAATCGGAAGAACGGTAGCAGAGCAATTGCAAAATACAGGACATGACGGCATAGCTGCTTATGCAGATAATGATTCTTCAAAATATGGTATGCAGCATCGGGGGATTGTTGTAATGTCTGTAGAAGATATATGTCTGAAATTTGAACATCCTCTTTGGATTATCAGCAGTCAGAATGGGTTTGCGGCGATTGGCAGGCAGCTTCAGAAACTGGGGATCGAAGCGGATAGAATGATCCGTTATATATGGAAAGACAGGACATATTATAACAGACTGGATGATAAGTACCGCGATTACGAATTACAGATTTTAGGCGGATGAGACATGAAAGGCAGATATGATAAAGAAAATATTGATCATAGGCGGTTCGGGTTTTTTGGGAAGTAATCTTGGAGCTTATTTGGCAGAGCACGATTATAAGGTTTATAGTTTTGATTTAGAGTATCCTCCGGAGAAAATGGAAGGAATGGACTGTATTGTCCATGCAGTCAGTACCATAAATCCGGGCAACTCAAATCAGATGTATATATATGGTTATGAAAAGGATTTTCTGCAGACAGTGAAATTATGTAATCTGCTTCTGGGAAAAAAATAAAAATGATATTTTTGTCATCCGGGGGAACGGTTTATGGCAGCTGTAAAATACAGCCGGTAGACGAAAATGTAATGCCATGCCCGATCAATCATTATGGAAATTTAAAATTATGTATGGAAAATACGATGCGGACATTTAACTATCAGTTCCATACAAACATCATCATTGCAAGAATTTCGAATCCGTATGGTCCCGGACAGGACTTTCGAAAAGGGGTAGGATTTATTGACGCGGCTTTGAAAAATACGATTCAGGGCATTCCGATCGAAATCTGGGGAGACGGAGAAAATGTCAGAGATTATATTTATATAAAAGATGTATGTGGTGTATTGACAAAATTAATCGAATATCAGGGAAAAGAAGATACATTCAATATCAGTTCCGGTATCGGCATTACACAGAATGGAATCCTTGAAAAAATAAGAAATATGGGGTTGCATCCGGATGTCATATACTATGAGGGACGAAGCGTGGACGTGAAGCATATTGTATTGGATAACAGAAAAAGCATGAGCCTATACAAAGGAAGTTTGATGAGCCTGGAGGAAGGATTATCTGCGTATTATCGGTTTTTGAAGATGAAATGCATGTGATTTTGGAGGGTATAAAAATGTTGGAAAAGGAAATCATACAGAATTTTAAAGATATTTATCATATGTTTGAAGACGATCTTTCAAAGGAGTTATATTTGAACAGGCTCGCATGGCTGATCACAGGTGACTATGAATATGTAGAAAAAATCGTAAAAAGAAGCCATCCTGATATGCCGGTCTTTAGCCGCTGCAGCGAGGAAGAATTTGTTTTCAAACTGCCGCGTGATAAAAGTATTGTTTTTTATGGCACAGGCAGTTTTGCAGAGAGGATCCTGCTGTATATAAAAGGAAATCTGAAAAATATTGAGTTTTGTGACGGAAGCAGGGAAAAGCAAATATCCGGTTTTCACGGGTATCCGGTCATTCAGCCAAAAGAGGCTGTGCAAAACGGCAAAGACAAGAGTTTTGTCATTTGTACAACGAAATATATGGATGAAGTCAGGGAGTATTTGCTGTCAAACGGAATTTTGCAGGAAAATATAATTGATATAAGACCATATTTTTGCTGCGGTACGGGCGACGAATACTTCTATGAGGATTTTCTGGAATTTTCGGACAAAGAGATATTTGTGGATGCAGGATGCTGTGATCTTGGAACAACAGCAGATTTTTTTAAGGTATGCAGAAATTTACAGAAGTCGTATGCTTTTGAACCGGATGAAGCGAATTATAAAAAATGTATAGAAAGAATGGAACGGGAAAAAGAAAATCTGCCGGAAATTGTGATGCTTCCGTATGGCACATGGAGTGAAAAAACAGAGCTTCATTTTGATGCAACGGCAGACGGCTGTTCTCATATAGGAGAAGGAAACGCGGTGATCAAAACAGCGCCGATTGATGATGTAGTAGATCCGGCAGATAAAGTTACATTTATTAAGATGGATGTGGAGGGCGCAGAACTGGAATCTTTAAAGGGCGCAGAAAAGGTTATTAAAAGGGATAAGCCAAAGCTGGCAATATGTATTTATCATAAACCTGAAGATGTAATTACGCTGCCTTTATATATGAAATCCCTTGTTCCTGAATATAAGTTTTATCTGCGAAGTTACAGCAATGCGGATAATGAGATGGTCCTATATGCAATACCATAAAAATAATCGAGTATACACGGAGGAAATTTTTCATGAAAGATAGAAAATATATTATTTATGGAGCCGGAAAATAGGGACGGGCTTATTATGATTTTTTGAAACAAAAACAGCTGGATTCTTGTATTATAGGTTTTTGTGATAAACGGTATGATGAAATAAAACAAATATCAGATAAACCGGTATTTAGCTATGAAAAAGCAAAGGAAAATGATGCATGGTTTATTGTTGCAGTTGGTAATGAAGAGGCGGGAAAAGAAATACATGCAATGCTGGATGCAGATAAAAGAACATATTGTGCCATCGATGAATTTGCGAAGGCAGTGAATATGAGCAGGGTAGAGTTTAACAGAGAATTTTGTGTGCTGTTTCACGTAGACAATATGGATGAGTATTTTGAGAGTGCAGAATCAGAGAATTCAATGCAAATTTTCTGGGATGAAAGATCAGAGTTTAAAAAAATGTTTCTAAAGTTGGACTTGGAAAATGTAATTGAGCTTGCGTGCGGAAGAGGAAGGCACGTTTCCTGGTATCTTAATCAGGCAGGGCATATTACACTTGTTGATATATTATCAAAAAATATAGAATTTTGTAAGACAAGGTTTCAAGGGCTTTCTAATATTACGTATTATCAGAATAATGGGTATAATTTAGAAGATTTGGAAAGCAATGCGTATACGTCATTATTTTCGTATGATGCTATGGTTCATTTTGAAATGATGGATATTTATGAATATCTGACAGATATATACCGTGTTTTGGTTTCGGGGGGGGGAATGGTGCTGCTTCATCACTCTAATAGTGATGAGAACTATAAGGCATCATTTAATAATACTGCTCATGGCCGGAATTTTATGAGTAAAAAGATTTTTGCATATTTGGCATATAGGGCAGGATTTGAAGTGTTGGAACAGAAAGTCATTGACTGGAACGGGTATGGGAATTTGGATTGTATTACACTGCTGCAGAAGCCGGTTGAAAAATAAAATATGCAATACCATAAAGAGGATGACAGAGAATGAAGTTTTTACTTTTTGGCACAGGCGATTATTATGAACGATATAAGAAATGGTTTTTAAAAGAGGATATAGTAGCTTTACTTGATAATTCGCCGCATAAACAAAATACTGTAATAGACGGGATAGAGGTTTTGACGCCGGAAACTGGCATAGAGAGACCGTTTGATGTAATTGTGATCTTAAGCTTTTATGTAAAAGAAATGAAGCAGCAATTGCAGGAACTTGAGGTGCCAGAGGAAAAGATATATCATTTTTATGATTTATATCAATTGCCATATTGCAGGGAATTTAAAAAAAATGTGCAGTTTTATGAATGTAATGATCCGGATTCAGACTGTAGTCATGCAGGTCAAAATAAAATTTTGCTTTTATCACAGGATTTAGAGCTTGGAGGTCCGGCACTTGCATTATTTCAGGTGGCCAAAGTGCTAAAACGACAGGGATTTCATGTCACATGTGCATCCATGATAGATGGACCGCTTAGAAGCAGGCTGATGGAGGAACATATTTCCGTTGCCGTGGATATAAATATGCAGATAGCGACGATGGAAGACTGCGGTTGGATAAAGGGTTTTGATTTGGTTGTCTGTAATACGATAAATTTTCATGTGTTTTTGACAAAGAGAGACACCGGAATACCGGTGCTCTGGTGGCTTCATGACTCTGCATTTTTTTATCAAGGAGTCAGAAAACATGTTTTGCAGGTAATAGACAGAGAAAATTTGACGGTTTGCTCAGTAGGGCTGGTTCCAGAGCGGGCAATACATCGGTTCATTCCCGATCTTTTGGTGCAGAGACTGCTTTATGGTGTAGAAGATTGCTTTTGTGAAGCAAAAGCTGTGAGAGAAAAAATTTGTTTTATTACAATCGGATATATAGAATATAGAAAAGGACAGGACGTTTTAACAGAAGCGATCCGTCTTTTGCCAAAAGAAATCAGGGACAGGACGCAGTTTTATTTTGTGGGACAAAATACATCAATGCTTGCACAGGAGTTGATGAAGCAAATAGCGACGATGCCTGAAATAACAATAACCGGTCCAGTGAACAGAATTAAAATAAATGAAATGCTGCAAAATGCAGATTTGATGATTTGCCCGTCCAGAGAAGATCCGATGCCGACTGTTTGTGCGGAGGCTATGATGCATGGGGTGCCGTGCCTTGTATCGGATACGGTCGGAATGGCGGAATATATAGAAAACGAGGTAAATGGCCTTGTTTTTCAGAATGAAAATGCCAGGATGCTTGCAGAAAAAATACAATGGTGCGTATATCATTATGATAAATTAAGCAGTATGGGAATGTGTGCAAGAGAAGTGTATCGCAAATTTTTTTCCATGGATGCGTTTGAACGGGAATTGCTTGCAATTGTCAATGGGTGTATTGCAGTCTGATGCTGGAAAAGGGAGAGGAATATCTGATTTGATTGGTGTATTTGAAAAATATAAAGGCAGTTCAATTGCTTTATATGGTTTGGGAACAGAGACAGAAAAGGCGCTTGCAGAATTAGAGGATAAATTTCATATTATCGGTTTATTGGATGGTTTCTGTGAAGACGGATATTTGTATGGAAAGCGGATTGTTTCATTGGATGCATGTGTCAGAGCCGGGGTGCAGCTCATTATTGTTGTTGCAAGACCGGGTTCCTGCAGAGCGATTGCAAAGCGTATCGGGGACTTCTGTCTGGAACATGAAATTGCTCTGATTGATATAAGAGGAAAAAATCTATGTCTGCAAAACCGTGTCACATATGATTTTGGGAATATTGTCGATGGGCTCACAAAAGAACAACTGGCAAAGTGCGCAGATGAAAATGATGTGATAAGCTTTGATTTGTTTGATACGCTGATTGTAAGACAGGCTCTTTTTTCCACGGATGTCATAGAGCTGGCAGAGTATCGGCTGCACGAAAAAGGGATTTCGATAAAAAATTTTACGGAAAAAAGATTGAAGTATGAAAAGGTGTTGTCAAAGTATGCGGCTCCGACTCTGGAAGAAATATATAAGTATGTGCTGGAGAAGGAATCAACAGGAATGACAGCAGAAGAGATGGCGGATTTTGAATGGAGTATTGATTATGAATTGATTGTTCCGCGTCAGGAAGTGGTAGATTTTTTGTCCGGATTATATAAAAAAGGAAAAAAGATCTATATCGTTACAGATACTTATTACAGAAAATCAAAAATTATAAAAATGCTGGAAAAATGTGGGATTTATAACTATACAGGTATTCTGGTTTCCTGTGAATATAAGACTGGTAAGACGCAGGGCTTATTTGGGGAATTGAAGAGAATGGCTGGCGAAAAGAATTGTCTGCATATAGGCGATGATCTTTTTGCGGACGTGGAATGTGCAGGCAGGGCAGGCATTTCTTCCTGCCATATTTACAGTAGCCTGGATTTGCTGGAGACAACTGGTTATCTGGGACTGCAGAAAAACTGCGTGGAATTGCCGGTGCGGATGAAAACGGGTATATTTGTGTCACGAATGTTTAACAGTCCATTTCAGTTTGAAACGGAAGATAGAATTTTAAGCGTAAAAAATGCTTTTGATATAGGATTTCTTTTTATGGCGCCTGTAATATGCGATTTTGTCATATGGTTTCGGCAGCAGATAAAAAAGTATGGAATAAAAAATATATTTTTTGGTGCAAGAGACGGGTATTTCATTAAACAGTTGTATGATATGTTGGAAAGCACTGATTCGTCCAGTTCTTTGGAATGTGGCAGCATATACTTTATGACATCAAGAATGGCGGCAGTCAGGGCCGGTATAGAAGACGAAGATGATATAAAATATGTAGCGGGAATGAAATTCAGCGGAACATTAAAGCAGCAGCTTTGGGAAAGATTTGGGATTGATGTTTCGGAATCTGATACGGAAGGAAAAACCATACTGGATTTTTCACAACAGATCAGGGAGCAGGCAGTCATAAAGAAAAAGAATTATCAGCATTACATAAGCAGGCTGCGGATTAAAGATGGAGATGTTGCTTTTTTTGATTTTGTGGCAAAAGGAACAACGCAGATGTATATCAGCAGAATGATCAAAAATCATATAAAAGGATTTTATTTTCTACAGCTTGAAAAGGAATACATGCAAAGTAAGAATCTTGATATTCAAGCGTTTTATGAAGCCAGAGAAGGCGATGCGGTTTATGATGATTATTATATTTTGGAAACCGTTTTAACATCACCGGAATCGTCGGTTTTGGAATTTGATGATAATGGAAATGCATGCTTTGCCAATGAGACAAGATGTGGGGCAGATATGGACTGTGTACAAAAAATTTGGGAGGGTGTGAGGGAATATTTTTGCACTTATTTAAAGATATGTCCTGATTTGGAAAGTGGTGTAGATCGAGAAACGGATGAAATGATTTTAAATTTAATTCATAAAATTACAATTGGAGATCAGGATTTTTTAAATTTACGAGTAGAGGATATGTTTTTTAACAGAATGACAGATATGGAAGACTTGATTTAAAAGAGCAGACAGAATTTATGAAAAAAGGCTGAAAAATGCCATTGTCACAGGCGGAAGAAGTTTTACTTTCGCCTGTTTTTATGTTATATTGAGATTACTTATGTTTCGTCTATCTTGGCCGGGTGATGGGAAAGATTTTTTGAAACGGATTTGGAGGTGCGGTATGGCGCGGACAGTTGGAATCGGGATACAGAATTTTGCGAAAATTATGGAAGATGATTGCTTTTATATTGATAAAACATCTTTTATAAAAGAGTGGTGGGAAAGCAGGGATGAGGTAACATTGATTACGCGTCCGAGACGTTTTGGAAAGACGCTGATGATGAATATGCTGGAACACTTTTTTTCTGTAAAATATGCCGGCCAGGGTAATCTGTTTGAAAACCTGTCTATCTGGCAGGAAGAAGAATACCAAAGCCTGCAGGGAAGTTATCCGGTGATTGCACTTAGCTTTGCAGATGTGAAAGAGAATTCCTTCACACAGGCGAGAAGAAAAATGTGCCGCATTATCAAAGCGGTTTATAACAAGTTTGACTACCTGTTAGACAGCAATTTGTTTAATGAAAGTGAAAGAGAAGATTTCCGCAATATATCGGTAGACATGGAGGATGATGCAGCAGCATATTCCTTAAAGCTTTTGTCAAATTTTTCTTATAATAACGGGACAAAAAATTTGACAAAAGCTTTAAGGAATATGCTGCTGCATCATCCTCCATGTCTA
>CANODN010000024.1 GCA_947564765.1 uncultured Roseburia sp.
ACATTGACCGTCTATCCAGCTATATCGCTTCCAGCGGGAAGAACTTTCGGATGAGGACAGGAGACTGATCATTATGCGGTATTTGCAGGAGAAACAACAGTCAGAACAGTACCTGCATTATATTCCATAAAAAGTTCGTATAATCCGGAGGATAAGACTGGCAGCACATGGAATGAGAGATCGCTGACATATGTTTATAATGCGAAACCAGATGAAACGGCGGATATTGAATTTGCTGAATTTACATTTAATAACGTGTCTAATATAGAAGGCAATAAAAATATGTATAGTATATACAGCGAAAAGGCAAAACGTTATTACACAAATTATAATGGCGTTGATAAGCTTTTTACAACGACACGCCGAAACAATGTTCAGGTTACATACAGTGAAGCGCAGGCAGGTTTTGAACTTAGAACCTTAGATAAGGATGTATCTGGAAATAACCCGAACGATAGAAGACTTGCATGGGGCGTGAATCAGACATTTAATGTGAATTGGGGAAACAATAGTCCGCGGGAAAGATTTCAGTTATTGGAAAAAAGAGACGAAGGGGATACGGAAGATACAGAGACAGATCTTATCCCGGGATATAAAAAGGTAACAGAAATTACTTCCGGTAAAAAATATCTGGTTGCATATGAAAATGCTGCGGAAACAGGAGAAAATGATACCTTTAAAGAAAAATCCGTAGCTGTTTTATATCCGGCTAACGGAAGACGCAACAGTTCCAAAATTGTATACAAAACACGGCAGGCAGAGATTGCCGCAGTGAAATCTCTTACGTTTACACCGGTAAAAACAGGAACGGTAAATATAACAGTCAATGACATTACATATCATATTACCGTTAGAGAAGACAGAATTTTGTTGCCGAAGGGCGGAAGCAAATTTATAAAAACATCGGAACCTGTTACAGGAGATATTGTAAGCAGTAATCCGAACGTTGTTACAGGTGAAAAGGCACAGGAACAAGAAAAAGCTTTATTCCATCATAACGCATCAGGAGATGGCTACAGTGATGTTCCGGATTGGAATATCGATATGTCCGGAGCCGAATTTGAAATCACAAAGAACGGGGATGTTGCAGACAGTTTCTTTGTTTACAGCAGATCCCAGAAGGTTTATCTGGAAAATAGTGCAGGTGCTTCTGTATTCCAGCCGAATAAGGCTGCACAGGATCTGATAAAAGTAGACGGAGCGGATTCCTTTAAAGTCAAGAAAACAGGCGCAAGCAGATATTTGATTTTCTTCTATGGAGATGCTGCTAAGGCCGGTATGAATTTTAATTCCATGAGCGCTGAAGACAGCGATACAACGAAATATGATTATCATCTGGAATTTTTGAGAAAGAAAAGTTCGCAGTCGAATCTGGATCCGATACCGGGTTATGAGCGGGTGAGTGAAATAGAAGAAGGAACGTATCTTATTACAGAATTCCATGAGGATGCAGCAGGACAGGAGTCGATCTACGTTCTTTATCCGAACAATGGACAAAACGATCAGTCCAAAAAGTTCCAGAGCGTTGCGGTTGACGGTATTCGCTTCACGGCTGCACAAAATGCAAATGTTGGCGACACGGCAACTGTCACGGCAGGGGGCGTAACATATAAGATTGAGATTGGAGGCACATGCAATCATTCCTTATATCCGGAAATAACAACAGAGGCAGTTGAGCCTACCTGTAAGAAGGAAGGAAGTACGGGAATTACCAGATGTTCCAATTGCCAGACAATTCTTGAAGAGGCAAAGCCGATTGCCAAACTGGTGCATACCTGGCCGACAGACTGGGAAGTTACGGCTCCCGTTATTAACAGAGCAGAAAAAACGGTAACGGACGGAACCAGAAGTCGTACTTGCAGCGGCAAAGAAGAGACAGAAACAGAACCGATCTCTGGAGAAGAATATCTTGAATCATTGATTGGACAAACGATTGCGGATGCAAACGCTGAGATAAAGAAGGGCGGATATGCGGCAGAAACAATCAAAGCATTAGAGGATGCAATCAAAGCGGCAACAGAAGCCGTATCCGGACAGACACCTGCAAATGTGGCGGGCAAAATTGACGCACTGGTAGGATTAGAAACTGCGCTTGATCCTGATAATATGATTTCACAGGGTGATTATAATGACAGAAAAGAGCAATTGGATGGATTGGTTCTTGACGCAGAAGAAGAATTAAAGAAAACGGAAGTTTATACAGAAGCATCTTTGGGAGATTTACAGGACGCTTTGGATGCGCTGGAAGAGATGAAAGATGCTGACGGAAATATCAGCTATGCAGATATGGAAACGGCTATTGAGAATTTGACAAATGCATTAGGCGGCTTAAAGACCTTAGAGGAAGAAAAATGCGAAGAGCTGCTTCCGGAACTGAAGGATACACTTGCATCACTTGACGCAATTGCAGCTGCAGGACAGCAGGATTATACGGATGCGACATGGAAAAAATTCATCGAAGCGTATAATAAGCTGACAGGCAAAACAGATGAGGAATTAAAGGAAATGGGCTTCGAAACATTGAATGGGCTTTTGGCCGATTTAAAGACGAAGCTGGAAAAGAAGAAAATAATAACTTCTGAAAAGAAATTAGCACTGAAGGATTATACCATAGGCAATGTAGTTTATACGGTAACCGATGCAGTAAAGAATGAAGTTGTGCTGAAAAAGGGTGCAAATATTAAGAAATTCACAGTTCCGGCAACCCAGACCATCGATGGCATAAGCTGTAAAGTGGTAGGAATCGGGGACGAAGCATTCAAAAATTGCGGCAAGCTGAAAAATGTAATTATCGGAGAAAACGTAACTTCTATTGGAGCAAAAGCGTTCTTCAAGTGTAAGAAGTTAAACAAAGTTACAATCAACGGAGCGAGTGCACCGGTGATTAAGAAAGCAGCTTTCAAAAAGACGGCTTCCAAAGTAACGGTAAAAGCGAAAAAACTGAATAAGAAACAGAAGAAGGCGTTCCTTAAGAAACTGAAAAAGACCGGTAAGATCGGTAAAAAATCTGTAGTAAAATAAATTCGGTAAAACGGAATATTTACAGATGAATAAAGATTAACTGGTAAAAGCAAAACCCTTGAAGACAGATAATTGTTTTCAGGGGTTTTGCTTGTTTGCTTTCTGTTTCTGTAATCCGGGGATTTCTTTGTTGCAACTGGTAATTTTATTGTTTATAATATTTATAACCTTTGAACAAATTGGTGAATTTCAACAAAACAGGAGGAGGATCTACAAAATGAAACTATGTAACAAAATATTTGCATTTATATTAACCGTGTCCTTGATGATTGGTACCTGTGGAGATTTTTTAACAGTTAATGCGGCAGAAGCCAATATAGAGGTAAAGATGGAGGGAGGTCTGACGGCGTCGAATCTGACTTTTACCGGAACGCCCACTAAGGTTACAGATACGTCAGACACCTCATTGTTTATAAAGAATATTGAAGCCAAAAATTTATTGGATATATCCATTACCTTTAAAATTACAAATGCGGCACAAAATTTTATCAGTCTGCTGGAAATATGCGATAGCAGAAACAATTCTTCCTCTGCTACGGAAACTCCGCAGTCAAGTATTGCGGTTATTGTATCAAAAGCAGGAAAAGTTTTCTGGGAAGCAGGTTCGGCAAAAGATGGTACGGACTGGCAGACGGATACCGGTGTGTCAAATATTGCAGATGGAGCGTTTCATACCCTGAAAATCTCAGTGTCTTCCAACAGCCTGAAATGTCAGATGGATAACGCTGCCGAGAAAGAAGTAACAGCGGACAGTGCGAGAAAAACAAAACAATTTATGACGGCGTTTTTCGGGGGAACTGCCGAAGGCTACAGCGACTGGCGGAAGAACATTGACACACTTGTAATAGGAGGCTTGAGCGAAAACAGTTATTTTAAGAATGACGCATACGCAAATTTGAACGGAGAAATTTCCGCATTAACGGTCGGCGGCGGCGTCGATCCTGTCAACCAGACGGGAAACGGTTTTGCCACAGGGATGTTTTCTGTTGGAGGAGATAAGGATACCTGGCTGTTTGGCGGCGGCGTAGAGACACAGGGAAGGTTTTCGGAGATCGGCGGCGTCCGCAGCTATATCGGACAGTTCGAAGAGTATATCCGTTGGACCAAAAGTTCAACAAATTCCGATAAACCTCAGGATATGCAGCGTTATATGATAAACGTGGGAAAGCAGGGGCAGGATGCAGCGGCATTTTCTGCAGGCCTTGACAGTTATATTGAAAAAACCGATCCCAAAGCGGTTGCTTATCTGGTTGGACCGGAGGATTACAGTCAGGGAGAGGAAGGAATCGAGACATTTAAAGGAGCGATTGCCGAAATTATTCAGAAATCACTTGATATGAGAAGCGAAGACGGCGGAGGATATGTTGTCATACAGCTTCCCCATGCGGTAACGGAGGAAGACACCATGCGTAACGTTTCCCTTTATGCCGAAGCGGCAAAAACGGTATATCAGGAAATGGCTTCTGATGAAACGAAGGGGAGCCGGATGGCATTGGTGGATCATTTGACGCCGACAAATAAGGAAGAATTTAAGACAAAGAAACTGACGGAAGATCTGCTGAATGCAGACGGGCATTATGAAATCGCAAAGCAGCTTGCAGAAACAGTCTATGGGTCAACAAGCGGATTTCCGACGATAGATAAGTCCTGGGAAGCAGAACCGACGCCGGATGATTATCTGGAGGAGACGCCTTTGGCAGCTGCATCCGGAAACAGTCTGAAAGTAACGGTTCCGGAAGAGATAAAAGGAACAAAATGGCAGTATATCTTAACGGTCCGCGATACAAAGATCAGCGGAACGGCTTATCAGAATCCTTTTGTCATCACTGATCTTCCGGAGGGAGAATCCTATGAATTAGTGGTTCAGTGTCAAAATGAGAATGCTTTGACACAGCTTTCTCCTGTGGAGGGGGTTGTTGCAGATCATAACATTGCAAAAACACCGGAAACTACAGACAATCTGAAAAAAGCCATACAGCAGAAATTGGCGGAAAAAGACTCTCTGACCTGGCTGTTTATGGGGGATTCGATTACACATGGCGCGGCCTGGACAGGCGGATATGACGGCGTTGCCCAGCTTTTTGAAAAGTATCTGAAAGAAGATCTTGGAAGAACAGATGATATTGTTGTCAATACTGCTGTTTCCGGTGCGACAACGGGAGCTTCTACAGGGAGTACAGGAAGAGGTACGCTAACGCATATGGAGCTGCGTATGGAAAAATATCATCCGGATATTGTTTCCGTTATGCTGGGAACAAATGATACGATCAGTGATAATTACAATACAAATCTTCAGCAAATAATAAATGAAATCAAAGAAGTAAATGAAGATGCAGTCATTATTTTCAGAGCGCCGACGCCGGCACAAGGAGGCGGTTATGCGAATAAGCTTGCGGGAGATACCGGTTCTGTAGCACGCATGAAAGCGGTTGCCGATGCAAATCATATTTTGTTTATTGACCAGTATACAGACTGGTTCAAAGAGTTTGAGGCATATACGTATCTGCGTGATAATAGAGCATATTATTTACCGGATAACAATGTGCATCCCGGTGGGGCAGGCCATGTACGCATGGCAACACAGTTTATTCGTGAATGCGGTCTGAATACCAATACAAAGATTGCAAATCTTTCCTATCAGTTTGATTATACGGACGAGACAAGTGATGTTGTTCCTGCTTTGGAACCGACAGAAGCGAAGGATGGTATGAAGATAAGCAAAGCGGCACTGCAGGCTGCTTATACAAACGGAACCATCGGCGATATGACCGTTGTGCTGACAGATGCTGACGGAAGAACTTATACGAGGGAACTGGGGCTGGATGATGAAACAGCAGTAATCTATCTGCCGGGAAACCGCAGATATACGGCAGATGTTACGGCAATGTTAAAAGGCAGTGCGGCGAAACGCGTTACCTTTGCATCACAGGAGATTTTGCTGGGCGAAGAATCCGCAAATGAAAAGGATCAGGAAGCGGCAGAGGCCGTTGTAAATAAGGTTGATGCAATCGGAAACTTAGAAGAAAATGAAAGAATCGACGATACGAAAAAGCAGGAAATCGAAGCGGCGAGAGCAGCCTATGAGGCATTGTCAGAGGATCAAAAATTACTGGTAACAAATGCAGTGATGAAACAGCTGACAGAGGCAGAAGAAATTTTAGACCGGCAGGAAGCGGCAGATGTCAGGGAGCAGATTCAAGATCTGGAAAATATTTCTAAGGATGAGATCACGGAAGCAAAGGCAGAAGAGATCAGAGCTGCACGGGCAGCTTATGAAGCATTGACAGAAAAACAAAAAGGTTTTATTTCCGTTGCGGTAAGAGAACAGCTTCGTGCGGCAGAGGAAGCTTTGCATCAAAAAGAGGAAGAGGAGAAACAGGCGGCAGACCAGAAGGCGGCAGATGACGTAACCGCCAAGATACAGGCCATCGGAACTGTCTCCAATACCGCAGAGTGCAAAAAGAGAATTGAGGATGCGAAAGCGGCATATAATGCTTTGACAAGCGCACAGAAGCAGCTGGTTTCCGGCAGTATGACAAAGCTTCTGACGGATGCAGAGGCAAAATATCTCGCATTAACAAAGCAGACGGAAATTGCAGTCGGAAACACCTATGAAAAGGGAAATTATCTTTATCGGATTACAAGTGATTCCACGGCGGAAGCGGCCGGACTTAAGAACGACACGGAAAAGACGATAAGCATTCCCGATACCGTAAGTTTCGGAACCAAAACCTACCGTGTAACCTCTGTTGGAGACGGTGTTTTTTCAAAGAAAAAGGCAGCTGCCGTTACCATCGGTAAAAATGTGGAGAAAATCGGCAAAAACGCATTTGCAGGCTGTAAAAAGTTAAAAAAGGTTACGATCGGAAGTACCGTGTTAAAAGAAATCGGCAATAAGGCATTCAGTAACTGCAAAGTGTTGAAAAACATTACAATCAAAAGCAAGGCTTTGAAAAAAGCAGGCAAGAACTGCTTTAAGGGGATTCATAAAAAGGCAGTCATTAAAGTTCCTTCCGGCAAAAAGAAAGCATATACAAAGCTTTTGGCAAAGAGGGGACAGAGCAAAACAGTAAAAATAAAATAGCAGATCAAACAAAAAAAGGAGACATAAGCTATGGATAAGTCAAAGGTGTATTTTACTACGTTTAAAACCAGTTTTACCGAGAATTTATTGACAAAACTGCGCAGATTAATTATTACAGCGGGAATCAAAGACATTGATTTTACAGATAAGTACGCAGCGATTAAAATTCACTTCGGAGAGTACGGCAATCTGGCTTTCCTGCGCCCCAATTATGCAAAGGTAGTGGCGGATGTTGTGAAAGAAGCAGGCGGCAAACCGTTTTTGACAGACTGTAACACGCTTTATGTAGGAAGCCGGAAAAATGCATTGGATCATCTGGATACGGCATATGCAAACGGATTTTCCCCTATGACAACGGGCTGTCATGTTCTGATTGCAGATGGATTGAAGGGAACGGATGAAACGCTGGTTCCGGTGGATGGTGAATATGTCAAAGAAGCCAAAGTAGGACGGGCGCTTATGGATGCAGACATTTTGATCTCGCTGACACATTTTAAAGGCCATGAGGCTACCAGCTTTGGTGGGGCCATTAAAAATATCGGAATGGGCGGCGGTTCCAGAGCCGGAAAAATGGAAATGCACAGTGATGGCAAACCCACGGTTACAGCAGAGAAATGTATCGGCTGTGCAAGCTGTACAAGGGTTTGCGCTCATACAGGCGTTACCGTAGCGGACAAAAAAGCAGTGATCGATCATGATAAATGCGTAGGCTGCGGACGATGCATCGGGGTATGTCCCAAGGATGCCATAGAAGCAACCTATGATACATCCAACAAAAAGCTGAACTGTAAAATGGCGGAATATACAAAAGCAATCTGCCAGAACAGACCTTGCTTCCATATCGCATTGGTCTGTGACGTTTCACCCAACTGCGACTGCCATGCAGAAAATGATATTCCCATCATTCCGGATGTGGGAATGTTTGCTTCCTTTGATCCGGTGGCGCTGGATGTGGCCTGTGCAGACGCCTGCAACCGTCAGCCGATTATAGCGGGAAGCGTACTGGCGGAAAATGCGGAGCACCATGGGCATTGCGATCATACCGATCATTTCCATATGACGCATCCGGATACCGAGTGGGAAAGCTGTATTGCCCACAGTGTGAAAATCGGACTTGGTACGGATCAATATGAATTGATCGAAATCTGATATAGAGGTCTTAAAGCTTGACAAGTCAGAGAAAGTGTTACAAAATGACATAAATATAATGAATATGATCTGAACCATAAGGCGTATGCCTGACGGCAAAGGCAAAGAGAGGTAACGAAATGACAACCAGAGTAGCCATAATCTCAATCGTCGTGGAAGCATCGGGGGATGTGGAACAGCTAAACCGGATACTGCATGAATACAGCAGCTGTATTATTGGGAGAATGGGGATTCCTTATGCAAAGAGAGAGATCTCTTTGATCAGTGTTGCCATGGATGCTCCTGCAGATACGATCAGCGCAATGACCGGAAAGATCGGAATGTTGAAGGGAATTACATCAAAAGCCTTATATGCAAGATTACAGGAGGGAAAAGATGAGGCATCTGATCGACCGGTTAGAACAAAACCGTAAGCTGACGAAGGATGAATGGACAGAATTAATTGCAAAGGGAGCAGACAGAGAATATCTGTTTGAACGGGCAAGGATTCTTGCAAAGCAATGTTACGGAAATACCGTTTATATCCGGGGGCTCATTGAATTTACAAATTATTGCAGGAATAACTGTTACTATTGCGGAATCCGCAGAGATAACAGCAATGCCATGCGTTACCGCCTCAGTGAAGAAGAAATTTTAGACTGCTGCAGAACCGGGTACGGGCTTGGGTTTCGCACATTTGTGCTGCAGGGAGGAGAAGACGGATTTTATACCGACGAAAAGCTTGAAAAAGTGATCCGGAGTATCAAAATGCGTTATCCCGACTGCGCCCTTACGCTGTCTGTGGGAGAGAAGAGCAAAGAAAGCTACAGACGGTTTTTTGAGGCAGGTGCGGACCGTTATCTGCTCCGTCACGAGACTGCCAGTGAAAACCATTACAGAATGTTGCATCCGGAGGAATTGACGTTAAAAAACCGGAAGGACTGCCTTTGGAATCTAAAGGAAATCGGATACCAGGTGGGCTGCGGGTTTATGGTAGGTTCTCCGGGGCAGACAGCAGAATGTCTTGCAGAGGATATGCTCTTTATTACGGAGCTGCAGCCGCATATGGCAGGCATCGGCCCGTTTGTCCCTCACCATGAAACACCCTTTGCCGGGGAAACGCAGGGAACGGCAGAGCAGACTTTATACCTAATCGGACTGCTTCGGCTGTTAAAGCCAAATCTTTTGATTCCTGCAACGACCGCACTGGGAACGATTCGTGCAGATGGAAGGGAAGCGGGGATTTTAGCGGGAGCCAATGTAGTGATGCCAAATCTTTCTCCTGTCGGGGTTCGGAAAAAATATGAGTTATATGACAATAAAATATGCACCGGAGACGAGGCTGCGGAATGTAAAAGCTGTTTACAGGGAAGAATCGAGCGTATCGGTTATGAACTGGCCGTAGACCGGGGAGATCCGGCCAAAGAACCAGGAGGAAATTATGTATAATGTAATGTCACCAAAGGCGGAAGAATTCATCAGCGATGAAGAGATTTTGGCATGTCTTGCCTATGCGCAGGAAAATAAAAATAACAGAGAAGTCATTGAGCAGGTATTGGAAAAAGCATCGGAGATGAAAGGGATTTCCCATAAAGAAGCAATTCTGCTCTTAGACTGTGAAATCGAAGATCTGAATGAAAAAATTTATAAGCTGGCAGAAGCGATCAAGCAAGAATTTTACGGCAACCGGATCGTTATGTTTGCGCCGTTGTATTTGTCGAATTACTGCGTCAACGGATGCAAATACTGCCCGTATCATATGAAAAATCAGCATATTGCCAGAAAGAAGCTGACGCAGGAAGAGATCATTGAAGAAGTAACGGCTCTGCAGGATATGGGGCATAAACGGCTTGCTCTTGAGGCCGGAGAGGACCCGGTGAACAATCCCATTGAATATATTTTGGAGAGCATAAAAACAATTTACAGCATTAAACACAAAAACGGTGCGATCCGCCGCGTCAACGTCAATATTGCGGCAACCACCGTAGAAAATTACAGAAAATTAAAAGAGGCCGGGATCGGCACATATATTTTATTTCAGGAAACCTACAATAAAAAGTCCTACGAGGATCTGCATCCCACCGGACCAAAGAGCGATTATGCGTATCATACGGAGGCTATGGACCGGGCGAGAGAGGCCGGTATTGACGATATGGGAATCGGCGTTTTGTTCGGGCTGAACAATTACCGTTATGATTTTACCGGAATTATCATGCATGCCGAGCATATGGAAGCATATGGCGGTGTAGGCCCGCACACCATCAGTGTACCCCGTGTCAGGAGAGCAGATGATATTGACCCGGATGTATTTGACAACGGAATCAGCGACGACACCTTTGCCAAAATCGTGGCGTGTCTTCGGATTGCTGTCCCTTACACCGGAATGATTGTCTCTACGAGAGAATCCCAAAAGAGCAGAGAACGCGTGCTGCACCTGGGCATTTCCCAGATCAGCGGCGGTTCGAGAACCAGTGTGGGCGGTTATGCCAAAGAGGAGGCGCCGGAGGATAATTCGGCCCAGTTTGACATCAGCGATAACCGGAGTCTGGATGAAGTCGTACACTGGCTGATGGAAATGGGCTATGTACCCAGCTTCTGCACCGCCTGCTACAGAGAAGGCAGGACAGGAGACCGGTTTATGACGCTTTTGAAAAACAGACAGATCATCAATTGCTGTCATCCCAATGCATTGATGACGTTAAAGGAATATCTGGAGGATTATGCATCCGAAGAGACAAAAGAAATCGGCGCGAAATTAATCGAGAAGGAATTGAAAAAGATACCGAATGAAACCGTACAGAAAAAAGCGGCGGAATATATTGAAAACATTCACTTGGGGAAACGGGATTTTCGTTTCTAAAAAATTTGCGGCAGCATTTGGTCCAAAGGCCAAACTGCTGCGATAAGACAGAATATGGAGCGTATGCAAATGGGCATGAATGAGACACCCTCTGCGAATCGAATACACATTGGAATTTTCGGCAGAAGAAATGCCGGAAAATCAAGCATTATTAACGGAATTACCGGGCAGGATCTGGCTATCGTTTCTGACATAAAGGGGACGACAACGGACCCTGTGGGTAAAGCCATGGAGCTTCTTCCCCTTGGTCCGGTGGTGGTAATTGATACGCCGGGGCTGGATGATGAGGGAGAGCTGGGGGAAAAGAGAGTTGAGAAGGCGTATCAGATCTTAAATAAGACCGATCTTGCAGTATTAATTGCAGACGGAACAGATTTCCCCAAGAAAGAGGAATGGGATCAGCTGGAGCAGCCCATGCTTGCGCAGTTTGCCGCAAGGAACATTCCTTATGTGATTGCAGTCAACAAATCTGAAGAATTATCTCCGCAGAAAAAAGAGCAGATTTTTTCTTTTTTGGAAAAAGAAGAAAAGAAATTGTTTGTCAGTGCCAAAAGCGGGCAGAATATACATGCGTTAAAGGAATGCATCGCGCAGCTTGCACCTTTGGCAGAAACAGAAAAAAGGCTGGTGGGAGATCTTTTGCAGCCAAATGATATTGCAGTGCTGGTGGTTCCCATTGATTCCGCCGCGCCAAAGGGCAGATTGATTCTGCCGCAGCAGCAGGTGATACGGGATTGTCTGGAAGCCGGCGTAACGGCGGTTGTAACCAGGGAAAGCGAACTTTCGGAAACGCTTCGCTCTCTTTCCAAAAAACCGAAGCTTGTAATTACAGATAGCCAGGCGTTTGAAAAGGTGTCAAAGGATACGCCCCCTGATATCTATCTGACCTCCTTTTCCATATTGTTTTCCAGATATAAAGGGGATTTAAAGCAGCAGGTTCTGGGGGCAAAAGCGCTGTGTCAGTTAAAGGATCAGGATACGGTGCTGATTTCCGAAGGATGTACGCATCACAGGCAGTGTGAAGATATCGGGACTGTAAAAATGCCCCGGTGGATTCGGGAATTTACCGGGAAGGATATCCGGTTTGCATTTACAAGCGGTACGCAGTTTCCAAAGGATCTGTCAAAGTATGCATTGGTTGTGCATTGCGGCGGATGTACTTTAAACGAACGGGAAATGAAATACCGCCTGCGCTGTGCAAAAGAGGCAGGAATACCCATGACAAATTATGGAACAGCCATTGCACAGATGCATGGGATTTTAGACCGCAGTCTTGCGATCTTTAAAGACACAGATTCGGGGCTCGGACAATAACGGTTTACAAAACAGCTTCTATAGAAAAGTCTGCAGGAGGGGTTATGAATATACAGGATAAGCTGGAGAGAATTTTACGGGAACTGCACGTTATGCTTTCAAGAGCGCCGGCGTCGGACATCAATGAAGAATATGTTCTGATTCCCAAAAAAGAGATGCAGAGGGAGCTTGGGAATTTAAGCCAGACTGTCAGGGAAATGATGGATGAATATGAGGTAACGGAGCAGAGCAGAAACCGGGGCGAATTAGAGGCGGAAAAGCACCGTATGGAAATCGTAAGGGATGCCAATCAGCAGGCTCAGGATATTTACGCTGCTTCTGTTATTTATTCCGAAGATGCGCTGGGACGGATACAGATGATTATGGATGAAGCAGAAATGGCCGCCAGAGAAGTTTTAAAGCGTTTGAACCGGGAGATGGAGGAAGAAAAACGCATTGTGCGCAGCAATCAGCTGGAGCTGATTACACAGCTTGAGGATATGAAGGATACGGCCAAGTATATGAAGATTATTGAGGAGCGCAATCGGGAAATGGCCAAAGCGAAGGCGCAGAAGAAGGAAGGCAGGCAGACCAGAAAGTATCAGCGCAAAACGGAAAAAGATCCGGAATTTAAAGCAATTACACCGGAAATTAAAATCAACGAAGAATATTTTGAAAAGGCAGGTCTGACACCGGAGGGTATTCCAAAGGAAATTGCAGAGGAAGCTGCAAAGGATACTGCCGATGATGAAATTGTATATGAAAAGCCGGTTATTAAGGTAAATCCCGAATATTTTGAAAAGACAAGAAGCGAAGCCGGCGAAGAGGACAAAGAGGAAAAAAAGGAAGAAGAAAAACACCAGAGGTTCTTCTCGTTTGGAAAGAAATAGCAGCCGGAAAGGAGAAAAGGTACATGAATCGAATACTCGTCTGTGATGATGACAGAGAAATTGTAGAAGCGATAGAGATCTATCTACTGCAGGAAGGCTATGAAGTGATCAAAGCATATGACGGCGCAGAAGCATTGGAAATTTTGAAAAAGCAGGCAGTAGATCTTTTGATTATTGACGTTATGATGCCAAAATTAGACGGCATTCGTGCAACATTAAAGATTCGCGAGGAAAGCAGCATACCGATCATCATATTATCTGCAAAATCCGAAGATTCCGATAAAATTCTGGGATTGAATATCGGCGCAGACGATTATCTGACAAAGCCTTCCTGCAGAAGATAGATCTCTAT
>CANODN010000025.1 GCA_947564765.1 uncultured Roseburia sp.
CCTTGAAACCTATGCCGGTGAGTGTGAAAGCATTTGCGGAGATGGATGGAGAGTACGGCGTGGAAATGACGTTGTATACGGTAGGAACGGACGATGCCGGAGGAGAGAAAAGCCTTGTTTTTACAAGATCCGTAAGCGCCAGCGACAAAAAGGACAAGAAGAACGACCGCAGGCAAATTAAGACCATTCCGTATTTAAGCGGTGCAGAAAGCAAGACGGTATTGTACCGTTCTTTGAATCAGATCTTACAGGAACAGGTATCACCGAAAATGAGAACTGTGATTCTTCTGATTACAGACGGTGAAGATGATTCTAAAGGAAAAGATATCGATAATGTATCTACGGTAAAAACGGTGCAGGAAGCGTCTGTTCCGGTATACGGCATTCTGCTTAACAGAAAACCGTCTCAGATTTTGACACCAGAAGAGCAGGAAGAGAGGATATCTTATACGAGAAATGAGATTCTGGCAGAAAAAAACTGCAGGGGATATTACTATGACTGCAGCGTGGATGCAACAGAGGAAAGTGTAAAGCATGCTTTTGAAACGCTCTCTGCCATTTGGCAGAAGGAAACCTATGTGGTGCATTTGGCGGCGGCTACAAACCAGACTGCAGGAAAAGGAGAGCTTAGTCTGACCGCAGACAATTCGGCGGTGGCAAAAATACCAGTTGATTATTCGGATTACGAAGAGGATACAGATGCTCCGGGTATTGCAGGGATTGTGGAAGAAGCGGGCAGCAACTCGATTACGTTTTTC
Organism: uncultured Roseburia sp.; assembly: GCA_947564765.1. Classification (GTDB taxonomy): domain Bacteria; phylum Bacillota; class Clostridia; order Lachnospirales; family Lachnospiraceae; genus Roseburia_B. The sequence goes on from CANODN010000025.1 coordinate 759, forward strand.
CTGCAGGATAAAAACGGAGTCAATTTGACGGATGTAAATGAGCTTTCCAACTATATGGTGCAGAGTGCAGCGGAAAAAGGGGACGGTAAAATCTGGACGATTGATGCAGTCAATGCTGTGTCAAAAGATAATGAAGTCACCGTGACGCTGACGATGGCAGAAGATTTTTATAACGGTGATTATATATTGCGCTGCAGCAATATCAGAGATCAGTCACAGGATGCAAATGAGATGGATGCCGCAGCAGAGTTTTCTATTACAAAGGGAGTGGATGCAAAAAATGCTGCAGTAAAAGAAACGGTGCAGTCCTATTGGTGGATCGGACTGGTCTTGCTGGTTATCCTGATCGGTATGATTTTGATTTTTGCAGTCCGGAAAAGGAAAGTGGAGGTTGTTTCAATAGATCCGGATGAGCTGAAAAAAGCAGACAGCAGGAAAATCCGGCTGACGATTACAGACCGTGCCGGAATGATCAAGGATGTGGAATGGAATGTGGAAGGAAGTCTATTCGTAGGACGGTCGAATATCTGTAATATTTATTTTGACGATGACAGGCTGTCCAAACAGCATTTTGTAGTAGAGGTCAATAAAATGGGCTGCTATATTGAAGATCTGGAATCTACGAACGGAACATTTGTAAACGGAGTTAAGATTACCGGGCGCAGGATGCTGCTGGATGGAGACGTGATTACTGCCGGGAGGGAGAAGATGGTTTTTCATCTGCCAAAACAGGAGCAGGCGGAATAGACAAAAGAATAGAAGTATGCAAATGGAAAGGTGAAGGAAGAAGAGATGTTTGGCAGAAAGAAGAAAAAAGAACAGGAGCGCACAGTGACAGAAAGAAACGCTGTTGCAGAGGCGCCGTTATCGTCTAAGCAGGTGGTTCGAAAAGTATCTCAGCTGACAACACTGACGCGAAGTGCGGTGGGAAATCGCGATTATCAGCAGGATGCCGTTTTTGTCACACCGAGTAAAATTCTGGCGTCCAATAAGAAGACAAGGGTGCTTGCAATGGTGTGTGACGGTATGGGAGGAATGGCAGACGGAGGGAAAGCCAGCCGGACGGCAATACAGATGATTGTTCAGGGTTTTCAGAGAGTGGAAAAAGAGCCTGAATTAAACATCCCTCTGTTTTTCAGACAGGGAATTCGTGCAGCGGATCGTGCGATCTATGAATTTCCAAAGGAAAACGGAAGAGGGTCCGGCACAACAATGGTTGCCTGTATTGTGGAAGATAACAAACTTTACTGGGCGTCTGTGGGAGACAGCCGGATTTATATCGTTCGGGGAAGTCAGATCAAACAGGTGACGACAGACCATAATTATTGGCTGCGTTTGCAGGAGAAGGTGGCTGCAGGAGAAATAACAGAGGAGGAGGCTAAGGCGGATCGGAAAAAGGAGGCCTTAATCAGCTATCTTGGCATGGGAAATGTATCTCTGATGGATATCAATGCAGAACCTTTTGAAATGCAGTACGGCGATATCGTTATGTTGTGCAGCGATGGGATTACGAAGACTTTGCCGGATGATCAGATTAAAAAAATTATTATTGCAGATGCAGTTAAACCGGAACAGAAAGCAGAAGCTTTGGTAGAGGCTGCCACACATACAAACTCTCATTCACAGGATAATACGTCTGTCGTATTGATTCATTATGAGGAGGTAGAAATAAAAAAGGCTTATCATTAAAAACATTTTTATAAAAAAGAAACATATTTTGTGTGAAAGGGAGAACGATTATGAATTTATGTAGATGTGAACAAGGACATTTTTATGATAAAGAAAAGTATATCTCCTGTCCTCATTGTGCAGGCGGAAACGTTTCGGATGAAGGACGGACGGAGGCATTTACAGAAGATCTTGCAGATGATCATACAATCCCATTGGAAACAAATGAGATGAAAGATGATTTTACCATTCCGCTGGCGGAGCAAAATGCGTTTATGGCATCATCGAAATCTGCAGAAATCTTCCAGGGATTTGCATCAAATACAAGGACAGAACCTTCAGGGGGAGGATTTTTGCCGGCAGATGATATCCGGGTACAGGTTTCCGGAGAAGATTCAGACGATCATACGGTAGGTTTTTTTGATGATCTTTTTCCGGGTGTTTCAGGTGCGGTAGAAAAACCTTCTGTGAAACAACCGGTATCGAAACCTCCGGTAAATAAGGTAGATACTCCCTGTGTCGGCTGGATGATAGCGCTGGGCGGAGAACATATCGGTACAGATTTCCGCCTGAAAGTGGGGAAAAATTTTATCGGACGCAGCCCGCAGATGGATGTGGCTTTGACGGAGGACAAAAGTGTGTCAAGGGAAAGTCATGCGATTGTAATCTATGAGCCAAAGGCGCATATTTATCTGGTGCAGCCCGGTGAATCCAGCAGTCTGGTATACCGCAACAATGAAGTGCTTTTAACGCCTGTGAAACTGGAGGCATACGATACGATTACAGTGGGAGATGTGGATCTGTTGTTTATGCCCCTGTGCGGAAAGCGTTTTAACTGGGAAGATATATTGAAAAAGATAAAAGATAAAAACAGATAAGAGGAAGGTTTATGAGTCGTTTTGCAAAAAAATTTCGTGTATTGAGCAGTCTGTGTGTATTGTTAAATTTAATTGCATTATTTTTGCCAATTACAAAACGCATTCAGGAGAATTATGCAGATCTTACCTGGAATCAGCTGGATTATATTCAGAATGCACTGGCAGACTATATTCCGTCTTTTCAGAAGGAAACGGCAGATGTTCTGTCGGTACCAGTCGAATGGATTTTGTTTTTTATGATTTTACCGCTGGTTTTGTCATTGATCGCCGGGATCTGGGGATTCATAGGAAGTTATGTGCAAAAGTTCAGCAGCATATTGGTGTTTTTGGTGTTGGGGATTTATATCGGTCTGGCAGTAAACATCAGCAGTCTGTGGCCGGAGGCGGCTGTGGGGCAGGAATACTGCCGCGGACCTGCGTGTATGCTGACATTGATTTTTTCCGGCTGTGGAGCAGTTTTGGCCGTGGCGGCATTGGCGTCTACGCCCGGAAAAGTGAAAAAAGCGGCGGTGAATATTCCACAGGTAGAGGAAATCAAACAGGAGCAGGTGGAAATAAAATATAACATTATGACAGAAACCCAGGAGACAAAGCAGTCACAGATTCATGGCGTGCTTGTAGGACAGAGGGGAGTCTATGCAGGGGCAGAAATTCCCATGGCAGACGGAGAATGTATCCGCATGGGAAGACAGTCTGACAATCACCTGATTTTTGCAGGAGAAGAGCAGATCAGCCGTCATCATTGTCAGCTGAAATGGGATGCCGGACGTCAGAAGTATCTTTTTCGGGACTATTCCAGTAATGGAAGTTTTGCCAATGGATCAGAGGAATGTCTGCCGCAGAATCTGGATGTGGAATTAGAGCCGGGAACTACAATTGCAATCGGCGATGAGAAGAATGTTTTTTATTTGAAATAAAGCATGGCGCAGAATCGTTACCGCAGAATATGCGTGATAGGAGGAAAATATGGCCAATGAATTGTGCATGAATTGTTTTAGTGTCAAAGGACAGTATGAAGTATGTCCTTTCTGCGGATATGTGGAAGGAACTCCTCCGAAACAGCCGCATTATCTGACGCATGGAACTGTCTTGTGGAATCGGTTTATTGTAGGAACTGTAATCGGAGCAGGCGGTTTTGGTATTACATATAAGTGTTTTGATACGACGCTGGGCGTAACGGTGGCAGCAAAAGAATTTTATCCGGCGGGACTTGTAAACCGCGCGCCCGGAGAGTGCAGAGTCGGCTTACTGTCCGGAGATAAAGAAGGCCAATACAAAGAACGGCTGCAGCGTTTTTTAATGGAGGCCCAGAGTGTGGCCCAGTTTGGCAAAGCAAAAGATATTGTAAACGTTTTTGACTTCTTTGAGGAAAACGGTACGGCATATATCATTATGGAATACATCGACGGTGTACTGCTGAAGGATTATCTGGAAAAGCAGGGAGCAATTGAGCCGGAGGCAGCCATAAGCATTATTATGCCGATTATTGAGGCTGTCAAAAAGATTCACAGTAAAGGAATTATCCACAGGGATATCAGTCCGGATAATATTTTTATTACCAGTGAAAATACCATTAAAGTATTTGATTTTGGAGCGGCTCAGTTAAATGACAGCAAAGAGGGTATGGCTGCAGAGCCTGTGATTAAAGTAGGTTATTCTCCCTTGGAGCAGTACCGTGATAAGAGCAAAAAGGGGTTTTATACGGATGTTTATGCAGTGGGAGCGATTTTGTATCAGATGCTGACCGGTGTGAAGCCTATCGAATCTACAGAACGGGAATTTAAAGATGAGTTAAAATCTCCCAAAAAGCTGGGAGTGGAAATAAGCGGAAATATGGACCGGGCAGTTATGGAGGCGCTCAGTGTGCGGACCGAATTTCGTTTTCAGGGAATACAGCAGTTTCAGGATGCTTTGCAGAACAAGCGGATTGCAGAGTATCCGGAAGAAAAGATACGGAAAAGGAAACGAACCAGGAACTGGACGATTACATTGTCTGTTGTAGCAGCTTTGGCAGTGGCAGTTGGAATCGGGTTGTATTCGACTGTGCTGAAACCTCAGAATGAGATTTTTGACACGCCCATTACCGAAGAAACAAAAATTACAGTATGGGTGGAGAATGAGGATCAGAAAACGCAGATAGAATCTCTGGTGGAAAACGGCTTTAAGAAAGGGGAGTCGGATACACAGGACGAAAAAGTAAGGCAGATGCAGGAAGAAGATGAGCAGGTAACCGTTACGGTTGCGGTGCAGGAGGATATGGAAACTGCACTCAGACAGGCGAACGAGGATACAATGCCAAATATGTTTTTAACAGATCATGTATCCAATCTGGAAGAGTATGAAACCGTTTCCATGAGAGAAAATGTATATGCCTCTTTGAATGGGGATGAGTATTTGTTTTTGTCAGAGTATGAGAGCTGTTTCGAAGACATGAAGGAGATGCCTACGGGAATTGATACCCTGTTATTGTATGCATGCCAGTTTGATTATCATAAAGATAATGCGTTGGAAGATTCCTGTTTTATGGGACAGGCAGATACGGACATCATAGAACTTTCGGAATTGATTTCAGAGAATACAGATGAGTATATCGAAAAGGATAAACTGAACAATAAACTGGCGTATTTCGATCAGAGTGTGTTTCAGTATGCGTTGCTGCTGGAAAACAAGAATTTATGGGAATCTGTATTTACAAAGAATACGCTGCCGACAAATGAGGATTTAAAAGAATTATCCTGTATGCAGATGTTTCGCTTAAAAGCGGAAGAGGAAGACTTTCAAATTAATCGCGATCAGAAAAGTGAAATTTATGGAAGTAATATTGTAGCCGGAGTAGCCTATCGCTCCAGGATGAACGAAGAAACAAATAAGGATAAAGAAAAAGGAGCAAATCCTTTAAGCGGTTATAAGACGTATGTGATTACACAGGAGGGAAAAATGCTGGTAGATTTTTCAGAGCGGTATGCAGTTACGGATGCATCCAACGAGGCTCAGAAAATTGCATGTATGCGTTTGCTGTGGGTAATGCTCAGCGAAATCGGCCAGGCGAAAAAGAACGCTCCGGCGCAGACGACATATCCGATTCTTAAAAGCGCGTTTGAAGAATTCCCGTCTTATAACGCCAATTATGACGGATTTATCCGACTGGTCAATGACTATAGTGAATGTGTACTGATCGGGAGTGAAGATCGAGCAGCACAGGATTTTGTGTCCGGTTTGAAAGAGATCTCAGAGGAAGAAGAGATACAGAGCTATTGTGAAAGATATATTTCAGAGTAGGAGGAGAAAGAGATGAATGTGAGGACAAGGTTTATTGCTCTTATTATGTGTTATGTGATGATGTTTTCGGTGCTGCCGGTGTCGGCGGCTGGGGCGGATGAAGTTGGTGGTGGAGGAGGATTGAATGGAGAAGGAGATCGTGAGGGCTCAATATTAGCTGTTTCATCGCAGGGTGGGACAGTAAGTCCGGAGGAGCCGGAGCATGAACATGAATATGTATTTAATAGATTTGAATGGGGATATTACACTGGCGAAAATGAGGATATGCAGTGGAATCAAATAAATAAAGATGAATGGAACTGGCCTGAAGGTGTTGATGACAGCAAGAAGAAATGTATTGCGGTTTTTATATGTGGCAAATGTGAAGGTACAGTTGTTGGGCATGAAAAAAAAGAATCTGCGAAAATTACATGGGATGAAGAGGATGCTGGTTGTGAAAAAGAAGGGAAAAAGACATATAAAGCGAGTGTACGAGTTGAAGGAGAAAAAGATCTGTATACTGATATAAAAGAAGTGTCGATCTCAAAGAAAGGACATAGTTATGGCGAATGGAAAGCAGAAGTAGATGCAAAATGTACAACGCCTGGAACAAAGGGGCATTATGAATGTGGAGTGTGTCACAAGTATTTTGACAAAGAAAAGAATGAGATAGAAGATTTAACAATTCCAGAGAAAGGACATAGTTATGGCGAATGGAAAGCAGAAGTAGATGCAAAATGTACAACGCCTGGAACAAAGGGGCATTATGAATGTGGAGTGTGTCACAAGTATTTTGACAAAGAAAAGAATGAGATAAAAGATTTAACAATTCCAAAGAAAGGACATAGTTATGGCGAATGGAAAGCAGAAATAGATGCAACATGTACGGCACCCGGAACAAAGGGGCATTATGAATGCGAGTTATGTCACAAGTATTTTGACAAAGAAAAGAATGAGATAAAAGATGTAACAATTTCAGAGAAAGGGCATAGTTACGGCGAATGGAAAGCAGAAATAGATGCAACATGTACGGCGCCCGGAACAAAAGGGCATTATGAGTGTGAGAATTGTTATGCATATTTTGATAAAGATGATCAGGAGATAACAGATATAGTAATTCAGCCAGTGGGCCACAAACTAAAAACAATAACAGCACAGGCACCTACATGCACTGCAGCAGGAAACCGTGAATATCGTACTTGTGATATATGCGAGAAACATTTTTCAGATGCAGAAGGAAAAGCTGAGATGGAACCAAACAGCTGGATCGCTCCGGCAACAGGCCACAGCATTACCACTCGCATGCAGTCTCCCACCGACACCGCAGAAGGAGTCCTGACTCACAGCTGCGACAATTGTGGATACGTAAAAGAAAAACTTGTACTTCCCAAAAAGACAATGCAAATCGAACTGGGACAAACTGCCAGAGTAATCAGCGATGCCTCAAAATGCACATTTACACTGGTAAATGCAAATAAATATCAGGATTATCTGACAGTAGATCAAAAGACAGGCGAGATCAAAACGGATACAAAAAAATTAAAAAAGCTGAAAAAGATTGAAAAATCAGCAGATATCCAGGTGACAACCGGAGGAATGACCTACAGCGTGAAGGCATCGCTTTCCATTCCTGCCCCTGTAGTCAAAATTACAACAAAGAAGGTAGGAGACCGCTATCGATTCACTTTCAAATACAATGTCAAAAAACTCGGAGCAAGCAAGATTAAAGTCACCTGTAGTCTGAAGGGACTGAAAAAAGATGTGTTCAATCGATATCTGAGCAGTCCAAAGAGCAATAAAGATTCCTACGTTAATTTATATCTGGGTACCAATAAAAAGGTGAAATTTACGATTACAGCTTATTATGGGAAAAAAGGAAAAATTGTTTCTCAGAAAACAGTAAAAACATTTGCGAAAAACAAGAAAAAATTAACGGAAGTACAGTAAAGGAAGGATAATAGCAGATATGAAATTATGTATGGGATGCATGAATCAAATGGAAGATCACCTTTCTGCATGTCCTCATTGCGGATTCGATGAGAGTACGTATAAACAGGAGTCCTATTATCTGGAGCCCGGAAGTGTTGTAGGCGGTAAATATATTGTCGGCCGGGTGCTAAGCTATGGCGGACATACCGTATCCTATTTGGGGATGGATGCAGAAAACGAAAGAAAAGTAATTATAAAAGAATATCTTCCCAGTGATTTTTCCACCAGATCAGAAGGAGAAAAGGATGTAACGATTTATTCCGGCGACGGGCAGATACAGTTTGAACAGGGACTGACTAATTTCTTAAATGAAATGAACCATATCCAGCATTTAAAAGATGCATCGGGAATTGCAAGGGTTTATGACTGTCTGGCAGAAAACGAAACAGGATATGTCATTTCCGAGTATGTGGAAGGACAAACGCTGAAAGAGATTTTAGAGGAAGGAAAAAAATACAGCGTAGAAGAGGCTGTGGAATTTATCAAAAAAATCCTCCGGGGATTATCGGAGGTTCATAAAGAAGATGTCGTACATTGTGATATTTCACCGGAAACCATTATGGTTACTGCAGAAGGCGATATTAAACTTATGGATTTCGGAGCAACGCGCTATGTAACTACAGCCAATTCCAAGAGTTTATCAATTATTTTAAAGAGAGGATATGCACCGGAAGAACAGTACCGCAGCAAAGGACAGCGCGGACCCTGGACAGATGTATATGCCGTTGGAGCTGTCATGTATCAGATGATTACCGGCACAGTGCCCCAGGAATCCGTGGAGCGTACGCTGGAAGATGATCTGAAAGAGCCGTCAAAGATGGGGGTTGCCATTTCCAAAAATATCGAAAATGCATTGATGAATGCTTTAAATGTGTATCAGGAAGAACGGACGCCTTCTGCAGAAGTGTTTCTGAAAGAATTAAGCAGCGATACAGTAAAACGCCTCAAAGTAAAGCAGCGAAAAAATAAAACCGGAAAGTTTCCTGTTTGGGCAAAAGCTCTGGTGGCAGTCCTTGCCTGTGTGGTAGTGGCAGGAGGCGCATATGTCATCCAGAGAATGTCTAAGCAGAATCCGGATGCACTAGACAGCAGGGCCATTGTTATGCAGGATTTTCGAAACAAATCCAAAGAGGACGCGATAGCTTATATTGATGAGCTGAATCACGAACACGAAGGATGGAATATTTTGATTGATACAGAGGAATTTGTATTTGATCTGACAAAAGACAGCGACACCATAGCGTCTCAGAAGATAGCGCCGGGTACCGTATTGTATGATCCGGATATAGGAATTCCGGAGGAGACGGCAGAAGGGCTTTCTTATGACGATGCTGGAAATGTTACCGGCACAATTTTTTTCACTCTTTATACGCAGGAAAAAATGCATTATAGCGAAATTCAGGGAATGAATGCCTATGCCCTGGCACAAAAGCTGAAGATCTCTACGGCAGATAAAAATTGTTTTATAGAGGAAGAAAAAGAGGGCAGCAATTATTTTGACCTTGCGTCTATAGAAACGGAAGGAAAAACCATTACCTCGGAAGATTTAAGCAAAGAAGGAAACGAGAATAACGTAATAGCCTATAGTCCGGATATGAAAATTCATTATTATGCGTCTGATTTCTTCTATTGGGAAGAGTTGCCGGATTTTGCAAAAGAATTTGGCTCTATTGACGATGTGCCCCAACAGCCGGTATACCGATATGTCAATGAAAATACCATAGGAGAAGTAGGAACGAAGGCACTGGTAAACAGCAATCTGTTAGACAGAGGTTATTTTGCGATGAAAGTAAAGGGGCATTATATAGGCGAGATTGTGGAACAGACTGTGGAACCAGGTACAGAGTATGATGAGAGCCGTCCGGGAGACAGTCCTTTGAAAATAAAAGTGGTTGACGGAATATTCGATTATCAGGGAAAGACGGCGCAGCAGTTTATCAATGAGTTTGACCGATATGGATTTGAGAATTTTGATGTGGTGATAAACACCGGTGAAAAAACAACGCGCCGCGATTGGAAAATTACGAGCGTAGAAGTGCGTGACGCCAATACGAAAAACGAATTGGAATACTTTAAGCCGCAGAGTGATGAGGTCGATGTGTTTTTTTACATCACAGTAACAGAACCGCCGAAACCGCCGAAAGCGCCTACAAAGCAGCCGGAAAAGAAAACGCCTGAACCAACGCCGACACCTGAACCGACGCCGGCGCCGAGTACGCCGAAAAAATCAGGCGGCAGTTCTCACGATGCCTGATTGACAGTGAGAGGATAGAAGGAGAGAGGCCAATGAAGATTTGTTATCACTGCATGCAGCAGATTTCAAACGAAAAAGCACAGATCTGTCCGCAATGTGGGAAAAGCTTAGAGGCAGTGCGGCAGGCAGAACGATTTTTAATGCCCGGTACGGTTCTTGGAGGAAAATTTCTTGCAGGTTATCCCTTGGGAGCCGGAGGTTTTGGAAATACATATATCGGCTGGGACAAGCTTTTATTCCGCAGGGTTGCAATCAAAGAATTTTATCCGGAACAATACTGCGTCCGCGGATGGGACGGCAAAACAGTAACAGTAACGGATGAAAAACAGAAATTCAGGTTTACAAAAGGGCGGCAGGAGTTTCTGGAAGAGGCCAGACGGGTTGCGGCTTTGCATGAAGTGCAGGGCGTAGTGGAGATTTCCAATTTTTTTGAAGAAAACGGCACAGGTTATATTGTCATGGAATACCTGGAAGGAATGGATCTGAAAACCATTTTAAAAAAATCCGGGAATAAAAAAGAGTATGAGTGGAGCCGGCGCGTGATTCTGTCTGTGCTGTATACGTTAAGAGAAGTTCATAAAAGAGGCGTTATCCACAGAGACATTGCACCGGATAATATTTTCGTTACAAAGGAAGGTATTATCAAGCTGATTGATTTCGGGGCGGCGAAATATGCATCTGCAGAAGAGAATACGGCAGAGATTATGCTGAAAATGGGATATGCGCCCATAGAGCAGTACAGCAGGAAAACGAAACAGGGGTCGTATACCGATTTATATGCGACAGCGGCATTGTTTTACCGGATGCTGACAGGCCAGAAACCGATTTCTGCCAATGAGCGAGTGGAACAGGATGGGTTGATTCCGCCGTCTCAAATGGGAGTTTTGCTGCCGGAGCAGGCAGAGCTGGCGATTATGGTATGTTTAAATGTTATGCCCAAGTATCGTTTGCAGAGTGCAGCTGAGTTTATGGAGGCGTTGGATGGGAAATATTTTATTCCTGTTTATGAGCCGGAATGGATTCTGCCGCCGGTAGAGGAGAAAAAGAGCTTACGGGAAAGGGTTAGCGCTCTTCCAACAGCAGCAAAAGCAGCCTTGTGCTTTGCGTGTATTTGTATGATAGGAGCGGCGGTTTTTGGAACGGCGGCAATGGTACAGAAGACAGGAACGGTAGTCGGTCTGACGGATGCGGGCGAGGACGGCATAGTAACTATGGAGGATTACAGCGGGCAGTCTTATGAAAAAGCGGCTGCCAGACTGGAAGAAATCGGATTTCAAAACATTGCCGAACCGGAATATATGCTGGACAGTAATCCGGAAGGGACCATTTTACAGCAGAATATTGAGCCTTCCGGTTCTGTTTCCACAGAAGATGAAATTTCCTTTACGGTCAGCGGCGGCGATTTGCATTATACGATGCCGGATTTTACAGGGACCAGAGAAGAAGATATCATCCGTTATTTTACAGAAAAAAATTTTGATGTGGAAATACATGCAAATCCCTGTGACGAGGCAAAGGAAGTATATACGGAAACCGGAGAAAATGACAGTCTTGCCAAAAAAGAAGGAAAAGTCATTGTCAAACGATGCTTTTCCAGTAATTTCAGGGTAGGGAGCTGCTTTGAACAGTCCGTAGAACCGGAAACAACATGTGATGTGGATACGACAGTTATAGTATGGGTTTCTGTGGGTGGAGAATTGAAGGACTTTGATGTGGAAGTGCCGGATTTTACCAAAAGGACGCCGGAGGAAGTAAAACAGCTTTTGAAAACTTCCGGATTAGAAGAAATCGTAGACGTGGAAATATATGCTGCTGAGAATGCGGATGACGGAGAAACAGACGAACTTTATGCTGCAGAACAGAGCATAGGGGCTGGGGAAACCGTAAATCGTTATCAGGATAAAGGAAAGCAGTTACGCATAGGCTTTCAGGCAGAACAATAGAAGTCCCAAAAGAAGGGTAAGATGCAAATGCGAAAAAAACTCATTGATCCGAATATGTTGTGTATGGGCTGTATGGCGAATCTGGAGCAAACAGGATATCCCTGTCCAAAGTGCGGATTTGATATAAGGAAATATCAAAGACCGAAAAACAGCCTGCCTCTATATGAAATCGTAAACGGAAAATACCTGATCGGACGGGTGATTGGTATAGGAGGATTTGGAATTACCTATATTGCATGGGATTTTTACCAGGGGAAGAGAGTGTGTGTGAAAGAGTATTTCCCCAGGGAGATTGCAGTCCGGGATTTTCATGGACACACCTATTCCGAGCAGATTTCCATTTCGATTAATTACAGTTTGGAGATGTACACGCAAAATCCGGATAAAGTACAGTCTGCTTACAGGAAAGGTTTGGAAGCTTATATCAAAGAGGCGGAGAATTTATCGAAATATTACCTGATGCCGGGAATTGTATCCATTCGGGATTTTTTCTATGGCAATAATACAGCATATATTGTGATGGAATACATAGACGGGATTGATATGAAAGAATATGCAAAGCGCCGCGGCGGAAGACTGATGCCGGAAGAGGTATTTGTACTTTTAAAAGAGGTTATAAAGGCACTGAATGTCATACATAAGGATAATATGATTCACAGAGACATCAGTCCGGACAATATCATGATTACCCGTCAATTACAGGCGGTACTGATTGATTTTGGAGCCTCCAGAGAGTATGGAACCGGCAGAAATGCACCGGTTTTATTAAAACATGGGTATGCTCC
>CANODN010000026.1 GCA_947564765.1 uncultured Roseburia sp.
ATGATAAGCAGACGGAGAATTGAAGCAATTCTAGGCAGTTAAAAAACGGATAAAAAGGCAAAATGGATGGAAGATAAATGCATTGCACTGAGGCAGTATATTCCAACAATTATTATGATATCATCGGAAGTATATCCGGTTCCGCACCGGCAGTGGAAAATTTGTGTGAGCAGAACATTGCAAACCGGTATACCGTATATTATCTGAACAGAGATGAAGTGCCTCCTTTGTCAGTAGGTACATATAAATATATCAATATTCCCAAATGCTATACCATACTGGATCAGAGCGCATTGGAGGCCAGCGGTATCACCAGAGTGCAGACACAGCGGAATCTGGAGCTGTTTGGGGATGGTATTTTGATTGGCTTTCTGGATACGGGCATTCAGTACGAAAACGAAGCCTTCCGCAATACCGATGGCAGCAGCAGGATTGTCTCAATCTGGGATCAGAGCATAGATACCGGGCCGCATCCGGAAGGCTTTATTTACGGAACCGAATACACAAAAGAAGAACTTGATTTTGCCCTGCAGCAGGAGAATCCAAGGGAATTTGTGCCCCAGACAGACGAAGTAGGCCATGGGACGATGCTGGCTGCCATTGCGGCAGGAAGCGAGGATATCCGGAATGATTTTATCGGGGCAGCGCCTTATGCCGATATTGCAATGGTAAAGCTAAAACCGGCCAAACAGTATCTGCGGGATTTTTATTATATTAAAGACGGCGCGATAGCCTATCAGGAAAATGATATTTTTGCCGCTATTGATTATTTGAATAAATTGGCGGATAAGCGGGGAGAACCGCTGGTGTTATGTATCGGACTGGGAACGAACCAGGGGCACAGAGGCAGCGGCGGCAGACTGACCTCTTATCTGGATGATATTGCCGCTATGTACCGCAGGGCAGTCTGCATTGCAGTGGGAGACGAGGCCAATGCCAGGCATCATTACTACGGCGGTGTTTCTGACAATAATTCGGACCGGGTGGAGATCAATGTTACCGAGGATATGAAGGGATTTATCGTAGAATTGTGGGGACATTCCTCAGAGCTGTTTGCCATTTCTTTAACTTCACCAACAGGAGAGGTTTTGCAGCGGGTTGCCGTTTGGAACGGACAGCAGCAAAAACAGCATTTTCTGTTGGAAAATACCCATGTGATTATTGATTATCAGCTGGGCTCCGAACGAAGCAGAGAACAGCTGATCCATATTGATTTTGAAAATCCGGTCAGGGGACTTTGGATGATTGAGGTGTTTCCTTACCGGATTTCTGACGGGAATTTTAATATGTATCTGCCTATTTCCGATTTTCTGGAGCATGATGTTTATTTTGTCCGTTCCAATCCGGATACGACGATTACCGTACCCTCCAGTGCAAAAATCCCTATGGCAGTGGGCGGATATAATGGGATTACAAACGGCGTTTATCTGGAATCCGGCAGAGGCTATACAACAGACGGCAATATTAAGCCGGATTATGTGGCTCCTGCCGTGAATGTGTCGACCAAAAACCAGTTTGGACAAATGGACCGTATGACGGGAACCTGCGCATCGGTAGCGATTGCGGCGGGAGCTTCTGCGCTTTTAATGGAATGGAATATTTCTTATATGGATAACCGGACTGTCAATTCCATTGAGCTTCGCAATCAGATCATAAACGGCGCATTGAAGATTCCCAACCAGCTGTTTCCCAATCGGGAGGAAGGCTACGGACGGCTGGATATTTATCAGAGTATTTTGAATATGCGGAATTTGTAGAAAACAGTTGACAAATATTTTTTACAGGTGTACAATGCAGAAAATATAAAACAAAGGCAAAGGCGCCTTTCATGTATCGTTGATACGTGAAGGGTGTCTTTTTTTTCGCACATTAAGCCAAACAAAAGTCAGATCATACGGAGGTGCAGTTTATGTGTTCAATTATGGGATATTGCGGAAGCGGCGCAGACAGGGAAAAATTTCAGGAATGTTTTTGTAAAACAGCCTCAAGGGGGCCGGACGATGAGCGTATTGTGGATACCGGAAACGGTCTGTTGGGATTTCAGAGGCTTTCCATTATGGGACTTACCCCGGAGGGCATGCAGCCGTTTTTCAGGAATGGAAATTACGTGGTGTGTAACGGAGAAATTTACGGCTTTGAAAAGATCAAAAAGGAGCTTTCTGCAGAGTATACATTCCAGAGCGATTCCGACTGCGAAATTCTGCTGCCGATGTATGAAAAATGCGGTACGGATATGTTTGCAATGCTGGATGCGGAATTTGCATGCATTCTTTATGACGGAAGTACAAAGGAGTATATCGCAGCGAGAGATCCTATCGGAATCCGGCCGCTCTATTACGGATATGACAAAAAAGGCGTCATCGTGTTTGCCAGCGAGGCAAAGAACCTGACCGGACTGTGTGAAAGGATTCGGCCGTTTCCGCCGGGACATTATTACAAAGAAGGCGCATTTATCTGTTACTGTGATATTGCCGGGACGGATGCCGTTTGTGGGGATGAGGTTGAGCTGATCTGTAAAAACATACATGACAAATTAATTGCCGGAGTGGAAAAACGGCTGGTGTCAGATTCCAAAGTCGGATTTTTGCTTTCCGGAGGACTGGATTCGTCTCTTGTCTGTGCAATAGCCGCAGAAAAAAGCAGCAAGCCCATCCGTACCTTTGCCATAGGCATGGAAACAGATGCCATAGATTTGAAATACGCCAGACAGACGGCCGATTATATCGGCAGCGAGCATACGGAGGTAATTATAACAAAGGAGGATGTGCTGTCGTCATTGGAGGAAGTGATTTATCTTCTTGGCACCTATGATATTACAACCATTCGTGCCAGCATCGGCATGTATCTTGTCTGTAAGGCGATTCATGAAACAACGGATATCCGCGTGCTCTTAACGGGAGAAATTTCCGATGAGCTGTTTGGCTATAAATATACGGATTTTGCACCGTCGGCAGAAGAATTTCAAAAAGAATCCCAAAAAAGAATCCGGGAATTACATATGTATGATGTGCTGCGGGCCGACCGGTGTATTTCCGTCAACTCGTTAGAGGCAAGAGTGCCCTTCGGTGATCTTGATTTTGTAAAATATGTAATGTCTGTAGATCCGCAGAAAAAGATGAATACCTACGGAAAAGGAAAATATCTTCTCCGTCATGCCTTTGAACAGGATGCATGCCTTCCTCCGGAAATTCTGTGGCGTGAAAAAGCAGCTTTTTCCGATGCCGTGGGACATTCCATGGTAGATGATTTAAAGGAATATGCAGAAACGGTTTATACAGATACAGAATTTGAAGAGAAGCGACAGAAATATTCCCATGCCCGTCCATTTACAAAGGAATCCCTGCTGTATCGGGAAATTTTTGAAAAATATTATCTGGGCCAGAGTGAAATGATTGTGGATTTCTGGATGCCGAATAAGGAGTGGGAGGGCTGTAATGTAAAGGACCCCTCCGCCAGAGTATTGTCCAACTATGGAGACAGTGGAAAGTAAAAAACGCGCAATAATGCAGAAAGGAGAAAATTGTGTTATGAATAGAGAAGTGGAAAACAGAGGCCTGTACCGGAGTGTGTTTGAGCACGATAACTGCGGTATCGGTGCAGTGGTCAACAGTAAGGGTATCAAAAGCCATAAAACAGTAGAAAATGCTTTGAAGATCGTAGAAAACTTAGAACACAGGGCCGGAAAGGATGCAGAGGGAAAGACGGGAGACGGCGTGGGAATCCTCCTTCAGATTTCCCATAAATTTTTCAAAAAGGTATGTGAAAAAGAAGGCATTTTATTGGGAGAGGAGCGGGAATACGGAATTGCCCAGTTTTTCTTTCCTCAGGATGAGCTGCAGTGCAATCAGGCCAAGAAAATGTTTGAAATCATTGTGGAAAAGGAAGGCTTAGAGCTTTTGGGGTTCCGGGAGGTGCCGGTGCATCCGGAGGTGCTGGGACACAAGGCAAGGGAATGTATGCCCCATATCGTTCAGGCATTTATAAAGAAACCGGAGCATATAAACAAAGGCCTGGAATTTGACCGGAAATTATACATTGCCCGCAGAATATTTGAACAGAGCAATGACAACACCTATGTGGTGTCTATGTCCAGTAGGACGATTGTTTATAAGGGCATGTTTCTGGTGGGACAGCTTAGGACCTTTTTTGAAGATCTGTGGGACGTTGATTATGAATCAGCCATTGCATTGGTGCACTCCAGATTCAGCACCAACACAAACCCCAGCTGGGAACGGGCGCATCCCAACCGTTTTATGGTTCACAACGGAGAGATCAATACCATTCGGGGCAATGCAGACAAAATGCTGGCAAGGGAAGAAACCATGGAATCCGGCTATTTAAAAGGAGAGCTGCATAAAGTGCTTCCGGTGGTAGATACCAGAGGTTCCGATTCCGCTATGCTGGATAATACGCTGGAATTTCTCGTTATGAGCGGTATGGAGCTTCCCCTGGCGGTTATGATCACCATACCGGAGCCATGGAGCAGAAACAAAACCATTTCCCAGGACGAACGGGATTTTTACCAGTATTATGCGACGATGATGGAGCCCTGGGACGGACCGGCTTCGATCATATTTTCCGACGGAGACGTTATGGGAGCCGTATTGGACCGTAACGGTCTGCGTCCCTCCCGTTACTATGTCATGAAAAACGGAGATCTGATTTTATCTTCCGAAGTAGGCGTACTGGAAGTCCCGGAGGAGGAAATTATATTGAAGGAGCGGCTTCATCCGGGCAAAATGCTTCTTGTGGATACGGTTTCGGGCAAAATTCTCTGGGATGATGACTTGAAACAGATTTATACCTCCAAACAGCCTTACGGCGAATGGTTAGACGGCAATTTGGTGGAATTAAAGGATCTGAAAATCCCCAATGTTTGTGTGGAGGAGTATGACGAGGTAAAACGCAAGCAGCTCCAGAAAGCCTTTGGATATACCTACGAGGAATACAAAAATTCCATTCGAAACATGGCGTTAAACGGAAGCGAGGCGATTGCAGCCATGGGTGTGGATACGCCTCTTGCCGTATTGTCAGAGAAAAAAAGACCGTTGTTTGATTACTTTAAACAGCTGTTTGCACAGGTGACGAATCCGCCCATTGATGCTATCCGGGAAGAAATCGTAACCTGTACGACGATATATGCTGGTAAAAAAGGAAATCTGTTAGAAGAAACGGCAGATAACTGCCGGGTGTTAAAGATCAACAATCCGATTCTGACCAATACCGATATGCTAAAAATCAAGGAAATGAAAAAGGAAGGCTTTCAGGTTGCCGTTGTGCCGATTACCTATTACAAGAGCACAAAGCTGGAACGGGCAATCGAGAGGCTTTTTGTGGAAGTGGATAAAGCATACAAGGATGGTGCGGATATTCTTGTGCTGTCAGACCGGGACGTAGATGAGAACCATGTGCCGATTCCCTCTCTTCTGGCAGTGTCGGCCGTGCATCAGCATTTGGTCAATACCAAGAAACAGACGTCTTTGGCATTGATCTTAGAATCCGGAGAACCGAGAGAGGTGCATCATTTTGCAACATTACTGGGATATGGGGCCTGTGCCGTAAATCCCTATCTCGCACTGGATACCATTCGGGAGCTGATTGATGAAAAGCTGCTTGCAAAGGATTATTATGCGGCGGTGGATGACTATAACGCCGCCGTACTCCACGGCATTGTAAAAATTGCGTCGAAAATGGGAATTTCCACGATTCAGTCCTACCAGGGGGCGAAAATTTTTGAGGCGATCGGTATTTCGAAAGAAGTGATTGACACTTATTTTTCCGGAACCATCAGCCGTGTAGGCGGTATTACCATAGAGGATATTGCAAAGCAGGTGGACGAATACCATTCCAAAGCCTTCGATCCCCTGGGACTGGAAACAGATCTGACCTTGGAAAGTCTTGGAAAACATAAAAACAGGGCACAGGGGGAGGCGCACCGCTATAATCCGAAAACGATTCATCTGCTGCAGCAGTCTGCCTGGACCGGAAATTATCGTTTATTCAAAGAATACACCAGACAGATCGACAAGGAGCAGAGCGGATATCTGCGGAGCCTTCTGGACTTTAAATATGCCGAAGGCGAAATTCCTTTAGAGGAAGTGGAGAGCGTTGAAGAAATTGTCAAACGCTTTAAGACAGGCGCGATGTCTTATGGTTCGATTTCCAAGGAAGCCCATGAGACGCTGGCCATTGCCATGAATCATCTTCACGGGAAATCCAATACCGGCGAGGGCGGAGAAAGCGATGACCGTCTGGATTCTGCAGGAACGAAGGATGACAGATGCTCGGCGATTAAGCAGGTGGCCTCCGGACGGTTTGGCGTTACCAGCCGTTACTTAGTCAGCGCCGATGAAATACAGATTAAAATGGCCCAGGGTGCAAAGCCCGGCGAGGGCGGACATCTTCCGGCCAGAAAGGTATATCCATGGATTGCCAAAACGAGACATTCCACGCCGGGGGTAAGTTTAATTTCACCGCCGCCGCATCATGATATTTATTCCATTGAGGATCTGGCCCAGTTGATTTACGATTTGAAAAATGCCAATAAATATGCACAGATTTCGGTAAAATTAGTTTCTGAGGCGGGCGTGGGCACCGTAGCGGCAGGCGTGGCAAAGGCAGGTGCGCAGGTTGTATTGATTTCCGGTTACGATGGCGGTACTGGGGCCGCGCCGGAAAGCTCAATTCATAATGCAGGTCTTCCCTGGGAATTAGGTCTTGCAGAGACACACCAGACGCTTTTGCAAAACGGACTTCGGAACCGCGTAAAAATAGAGACAGACGGAAAGTTGATGAGCGGAAGGGACGTAGCGATTGCAGCGCTTCTGGGCGCAGAGGAATTTGGATTTGCCACGGCTCCTCTTGTGACTATGGGATGCGTCATGATGCGTGTCTGCAATTTGGATACCTGTCCGGTGGGAATTGCAACGCAAAATCCCACACTGCGGAAACGTTTTAAAGGGAAACCGGAATATGTGGAGAATTTTATGCGTTTTATTGCAAGGGAGCTTCGGGAATATATGGCGAAGCTTGGGATTCGTACCGTAGATGAGATGATCGGAAGAAGCGATCTGTTAACGGTAAAAGAAGATGCCGCGTCTCCCATGGCAGGAAAAATGGATTTGAGTGAGATCCTGTATCATCCGGCAGAAGGAAACAGTGAAAATATCCGTTTTTATTCCTCCAAAGCCTATGATTTTAAACTGGAGCAGACACTGGATGAGAAGGTGCTTTTAAAGAAACTTGGCTCCTGTGTGGAGAAAGGAAAAAAGGCCGTACTGGATGTAAAGGTGAACAATACAGACCGTTCCTTCGGTACGATTTTAGGTGCACAGATCACACGCTGCCATAAAGAAGGACTGCCGGAGGATACCATTACCGTACATGCAAACGGAGCCGGCGGCCAGAGCTTCGGCGCGTTTATTCCGAAGGGACTGACCATTACCTTAAGCGGTGATACGAATGATTATTACGGCAAAGGGCTTTCTGGAGGCAAGCTGATTATTTATCCGCCGAAAAACAGAGGCTATAAGGCCGAGGAGAATATTATTGTGGGAAATGTGGCTCTTTACGGCGCAACAAGCGGGAAAGTATATATCAACGGCGTGGCGGGCGAACGGTTTGCAGTCCGCAATTCAGGAGCACACGCCGTAGTAGAGGGCGTCGGAGAGCATGGATGCGAATATATGACCGGCGGTATCGTTGTGGTACTGGGAAAGACCGGGAAAAACTTTGCGGCAGGCATGAGCGGCGGGATTGCCTATGTATTGGATGAAGACAGTCACCTGTACCGCAATCTGAACAAAGATATGGTTTCCATTGAAAAGGTGGAAAACAAATATGATATTCAGGCTTTAAAAAGTATGATTGAGGAGCATACAGCATATACCGGTTCCTGGCGCGGAAAACAGGTGTTAGAGCAGTTTGCGGAATATCTGCCGAAGTTTAAGAAAATCATTCCCCATGATTATAAGAAAATGATTGCCCTTTCTGCAAAATGGGAGGAAAAGGGAATGAGCAGCGAGCAGGCGCAGATGGAGGCCTTTCATGAAAGCTTTCAAATGAGAGAGGAGTAGAAAAATGGGAAAAACAACAGGATTTTTAGATTATGAAAGAAAAAATGCCAAAGCGGAAGAGCCCCTTGCGCGCATCCGCCATTTCCATGAATTTCGTACGCCTCTGGCAGCAGCAGAGCAGCAAAATCAGGGAGGCCGCTGTATGGACTGCGGCGTTCCTTTCTGCCAGAACGGAGGCATGCTGGCAGGCATGGCATCGGGGTGTCCCCTGCACAATCTGGTGCCGGAAACAAACGATCTGGTCTATAGCGGAAACTGGAGGAAGGCTTATGAACGCCTGGAAAAGACACACTGTTTCCCGGAATTTACGGGAAGGGTATGTCCTGCCCTTTGCGAAGCAGCCTGTACCTGCAATCTGGAGGGAATGCCCGTTGCCACAAAGGAAAATGAGCGGGCAGTGATAGAACATGCATTTGCAAAGGGGTATGTTTCACCGAAGGTTCCGAAAATACGGACCGGCAAAAAGGTAGCCGTAATTGGCAGCGGGCCGGCGGGCCTGGCGGCTGCCCAGATGCTAAACCGCAGAGGACATTTTGTTACTGTGTTTGAGAAAAGTGACAGAATCGGCGGGCTTTTGCGCTACGGAATCCCCAATATGAAGCTGGAAAAGGATATTCTGGATCGCAGAATCCGTCTGTTAGAGGCAGAAGGCGTTGTCTTTCAGACAGGCGTTGATGCAGGAGTGGATATTTCAAAGGAAGAGCTGCAGAAAAAATTTGACCGGATTCTGTTAGCCTGTGGTGCCTCTAATCCAAGGGATATTGATGCGGCAGGCCGCGATAGCAAAAACATTTATTTTGCCGTGGATTTTCTGACCTCCGTTACCAAAAGCCTGTTGGATTCCGATTTGAAGGACAAAGCCTTTATTCCGGCAAAGGGAAAGCACGTACTGGTCATCGGCGGCGGCGATACCGGCAATGACTGTGTGGGCACTGCCATACGTCTGGGAGCCAAATCCGTGGTACAGCTTGAGATGATGCCGAAGTTGCCAATGGAGAGAGCAGAATCGAATCCATGGCCCCAGTGGCCGCGGATTTTAAAAACAGATTACGGCCAGGAGGAAGCGATTGCATTGTTTGGAGAAGATCCCCGTGTTTACCAGACAACCGTCAAAGAGTTTAAAAAAGACAAAAACGGCAATGTAAAAAAAGCGGTTCTGATCAAACTGGAATCTCAGAAGGACGAGAAAACAGGCAGGATGAAAATGGTTCCCGTGGAAGGAAGCGAAGAGACGATAGACGCCGATCTGGTATTGATTGCGGCAGGATTTTTGGGCAGTCAGAAGTATGTGACCGATGCATTTGCCGTATCGGTGGATGCAAGAACCAATGTAGCCGCAGCAGAAGGTTCTTACGAAACAAGTGTACCGGGTGTTTTTGCGGCCGGTGATATGCGCAGAGGGCAGTCCCTTGTGGTCTGGGCAATCCGGGAGGGAAGAGAGGCGGCAAAAGCAATCGATAAATCCTTGATGGGATATACCAATCTTTGATATGATGATAGAAAACATAACGGCCGGGCTGCAGAGTATGCAAAACATTCAGACACGCTTCGGACCGAATGCAAAAATATGCAAGGAGAATGTGATCGATTATGGAAAAATATAACAGATCAGAAATTTTACGAATGGCAGAGGAGGAGGATGTGGAATTTATCCGTCTGCAGTTTACGGATATGTTTGGAATGCTCAAAAACATTGCGATACCTGCCAGCCGCCTGGCAGATGCCATGGCAGACAATTGTGTCATTGATCTGGCGTCTCTGGATGGATTTTCGGACGGGGAAAATACCGGACTGTATTTAAAACCGGATTTAAGTACCTTTGCTATACTGCCCTGGCGGCCGCAGAACGGGAAAGTGGCCCGTTTTCTGTGCGATTTATGCCAGGAGGACGGCAGCGAATACGAGGCAAGCCCCCGGTTCCTTTTAAAACGTTCTATAGAAAAAGCCGCAAAAATGGGATATACGTTTCAACTGAATCCGGAGTGTGAATTTTTTCTGTTTCATACAGATGAAAACGGTGCGCCGACGACTTTGTCCCATGAGCGGGCGGGTTATCTGGATACTTCGCCTATTGATCTGGGGGAAAATACCAGACGGGATATTATTTTAACACTGGAGGAAATGGGATACGAGATCACCTCATCGCATCATGAGATGGCGGCCG
This sequence comes from uncultured Roseburia sp., assembly GCA_947564765.1. Taxonomy (GTDB): domain Bacteria; phylum Bacillota; class Clostridia; order Lachnospirales; family Lachnospiraceae; genus Roseburia_B. The sequence continues at coordinate 10,240 of CANODN010000026.1, forward strand.
CCCAGCATGAGATTGATTTTGACTTTGAAGATGCGCTTGCCACGGCGGATAAGGTAATGACCTTTAAAATGGCAGTGCGGACCATTGCTAGAAGATACGGTCTTCACGCTACATTTATGCCAAAGCCCAGAAAAGAGGCAAATGGATCTGGCATGCATCTTCATATGCGTCTGTTCAAAGACGGCAGAAATGTGTTTGCGGATGAGAACGGAGAATTGAGCCGTGACGGAGAAGCCTTTCTGGCAGGCATTTTAGCTCATATCGAAGGAATGACAGCAGTCTTTAATCCGTTAGTGAATTCCTACAAGCGTCTGGTTCCCGGATTTGAGGCGCCCTCTGATGTCACATGGTCTAAAAAACAGCGAAATGTGCTGCTGTATGTCCAAAAAAGAAGAAAGGATGGTCTGAATCTGGAACTCCGAAGCCCGGATTCCGCTGCCAATCCTTACCTTCTTGCGGCGCTTTGCCTGGAGGCCGGACTAGATGGAATCCAGAAAAGGTTATCGGCGCCGGAAGAATTGCAAGAGGATATCAGACGTTTGACCTGTGAAGAGAAACGGCTGCGCGGCATACAGAGCCTGCCGGAAAATCTGGGCAATGCATTGGAGGCTATGCAGAAGGACCCGCTGATTTTAGACGTTCTGGGAGAAACCTATGCCATGGCCTATCAAAGAGCGAAGAAAAAAGAATGGAAAAGCTATCTGGAGCAGATAACAGCGTGGGAGCTGGACAGATATTTATATTTAGTCTGAAAATCACATTGCTCTTTTCGTATTAGGAATGCGTATTCCATGAAAAGATGATTCAGGAGGGAGGCGGCAGATGAGCGTAATCGTTGTGGTATTGCCAAAATTAGAAGATGCGAAAAAAATCAGAAACATTCTGGCAGGACACGGATTTCAAAATGTAATTGCCTGTGCATCTGCGTCACAGGCTCTTTCTGCCGTAACTCAGTATACATACGGACTTGTGATCAGCGGTTATCATTTGAAGGATATGTATTATCTGGAGCTTTTGGATCAGCTGCCCCGGTATTTTGAAATGGTGCTTATGGGCAAAACAGATGCGGCAGCTGAAATCGGCGGCGGAGTCCTCTCCCTGACAACACCCCTTAAAGTCCATGATCTGATCAATACGGCAGATATGGTGCTGCGCCAGCTGGAGCGCAGGATTAAAAAAGACAGGGCGAAGAAAAAAAGAAGTGAGAAAGAAGAGAATTACATCCGCAACGCCAAGTTCCTTTTGATGGAGCGAAACGGGCTTTCTGAAGAGGAGGCGTATCGTTATATACAAAAGAGCAGTATGGATAACGGGACAAATATGGTGGAAACGGCGCAGATGATATTGACCTGTTTTCTGGATATGGGGTGATGCGGTGTTTTGATGTTGTATCATTTTGGCGGGGGACGTCAGGAAGGAGATTACATTGACTGCTTCAGGATGGGAAAACAGGTCCATGCTGTGTGATTGAGGAAGGCTGCAGTATAAATAACGGTGTTTTGGGTGTGAATATAAGCGCTATATTTTGGGAAACGGTTGAAAAAAAACTTCGGATGTGATAAACTTTCTTCAATTTAAGAGGGAACTGCATATGTGCAGGATTTGATAAAAAAGCGAAGTCTTTTTTTTTTGCCATGGGATGTCTGTTTTAAAATGGAAGTATCCCTTTATGCGCGGAAAAGACGCGCATGAATAAAGAAACACCCTCCGGGTATCCCTTTATGCGCGGAAAAGATGCGCATTAATAAAGAAAGGACGAGGTGAATATGAAAGCATTTTTAATTCTTGAAGACGGAACGGTATTTGAGGGAATCAGTATCGGTTCTCCCAGAGAGGTTATCAGTGAGATTGTATTTAATACATCGATGACTGGATATCTGGAGGTGCTTACAGATCCTTCCTATGCGGGACAGGCAGTTGTTATGACGTATCCGCTGATCGGCAATTACGGGATTACGCCGGATATGGAGTCAGAGAGACCGTGGGTGGACGGATATATCGTCAGGGAATTGTCAAGAACGCCGAGTAATTTCCGTTGTGAAGGGAGTATCCGGGAGTTTCTGGTAAAACATGATATTCCGGGCATTGCAGGCATAGATACCCGTGCGCTGACCAGGATTCTGCGGGATAAGGGTACCATGAACGGCATGATTACAACGAATGAAAATTATCAGATAGAAGAAATTCTTCCGAGATTAAAGGCTTACACCACAGGCAATGTTGTAGACAGGGTAACCTGCCGCGAAAAACGTGTTTTGGAAGGAAAAGGAAAAAACGTTGCGCTTATGGATTTTGGCGCGAAAAATAATATTGCAAAGTCTCTCCATGAGAGAGGTTGTCAGGTGACGATTTATCCGGCACATACAACGGCGGAAGAGATACTTTCTGCAAAGCCGGACGGCATTATGTTAAGCAACGGACCGGGAGATCCGGAAGCGTGCACAGAAATTATTGAGGAATTAAAAAAGCTTTATGCATCCGATACGCCGATTTTTGCAATCTGTCTGGGACATCAGCTTATGGCTCTTGCCGCCGGGGCGAAAACCCACAAAATGAAATACGGACACCGGGGAGGCAATCATCCGGTGAAGGATTTAAAGACAGGGCGCGTTTATATTTCCTCCCAGAACCACGGTTATGTGGTAGATACCGATACCTTAGATCCACAGGTGGCAAAACCGGCATTTGTCAATGTCAATGACGGAACCAACGAAGGACTGGAATACATCGGCAAGAATATTTTTACGGTGCAGTTTCATCCGGAGGCATGTCCGGGACCGCAGGACAGCGGATATCTCTTTGACCGGTTTATCGAAATGATGGGAGGGATGCAGTAATGCCGAAGAATGAAAATATCAAAAAAGTTTTAGTCATCGGTTCCGGACCGATTGTCATCGGACAGGCAGCCGAATTTGATTATGCAGGAACCCAGGCGTGCCGTTCTCTGAAAGAAGAAGGCGTGGAAGTCGTTCTTGTCAATTCCAACCCGGCTACCATTATGACAGACAAAGAAATTGCAGATCAGGTTTATATTGAACCTCTCACGGTTCCGGTGCTTCAGGAAATTATCAAAAAAGAAAAGCCGGACAGTGTGCTGCCCACATTAGGCGGACAGGCAGGATTAAATCTGGCCACAACCTGCCCGTCCAGACACACCTGGTCTGTCTCCGGCTCGATTTTTCTC
>CANODN010000027.1 GCA_947564765.1 uncultured Roseburia sp.
ATCCTGCCCCTCATGCCCGACAGACTTGCTTATGCGCTTATGCCAAAAGACTTGCCATCAATTCAAACAGCATAATATTAAAAAGCTGTGCCCAGGGCCTGACTTCTGTAAATCCATTGTGTGTATATGCTTCCAGCAGATAAAAATGTATAATGGGAAACAGGATCAGACCTCCGGCAGCTCCACATTTTTTTAATTTTATACTCATAGTCTACTTTTTAATCTTTACTGATTTTGCTTTGCTCCAGGCTCCGTATTTCCGTGCTCCGGAAACAGAATCAATCTGATACATACGTGCCTGTACATAATAAGTTTTCCCCTTCTTTAATTTCTGAATGGTATAAGTGTTTCCCGATACGTCTCTTTTCTTAGATCCCTTCATGCTCTTCTTCGCAGAATACCGGATCTGATATCCATTTGCAATACCGATATTTTTAATCTTGACCTTAACGGATCGCTTTGACTTGTTTTTGACGGAAGAAAGCGTTGCTTTTTTGGGACTTATTTTCGTCCACCTTGCATAATAATCGCTGTCTTCTATTATTTTTGCAGCGGCACTGACTGCTCCTCCTCCATAAAGATCCGTATACCAGCCGTTAAATACATATCCGCTTCTCTTCGGAACCGGAAGCTGCCCTACATTTGTGTAATAAAGCAGGCCGTTTTTGGAAAGAGATGTTACATTCGGACTTCCGATATAGCCTCCGTTCGCCCAGAACGTAATCCGGTACAACGGTGTTATCGTAGAGGAAACAACCGAACTGTCCTCATATCCGTTTGCTGCAACCATCGCTTTTACGGTTGTATTCCCGTACAGAGGAAACGGCCCCGTGTAACGGATTGCCTTTCGGAATGCGCAGGCGGGTTCCCCTCCGTTTATTGTATAATAAATCGTTCCTCCTGCAGGTGCCGTAATGGTACATACACTGCCCGGGCAGGAAATCACAGGCTCTGCCGCCTTTCCTGCATACGCATGAATGCTTCCCGGATCATCATGTACAGCACCGGAATCATATGTCAAAGCAGGCAGCCGTCCGTTCCAGATTGTCTCCGGTGTATGCTGCTTTACATATTCCGGACGCTCACTCATAAAATACTGACTGCTTCTGTTAAAGTATTGATATCCGTAACCGTTATCCTCATCGTTCCAGGTACAATCCACATAATACCATGCACCGTTCAAACGAACGATATTCCATTCATGTTCTTCACTGGTCACAACACCGCAGTCGATTCCCACTGCATTGCATAACAGCTGCATCGTTTGGGAATATCCGGCACACACGGTTGAATTTGTGCAAAAAACACTGTATATCGTCTGATTGTATGGATTTGAAGAAACATCATTATAGTACGGATCATAAATCACTTTTTCGCAGATCATATCATGTATCTTTTTCTCTTTCGCCCAATCCGTTTCCTCCAGATTAATCTCTGCCAGCCAGCTTTGAATCTCGGATTCTATCCTTTTCGTTGCCGCCTGTCTGGAAGCGCCGTTTGCAAACGATACATTTACCGACATCTGTGCAAATCCGAAACGGGCTCCCATAGATGATTCCAGAAAATAATACTGAGGATTGGAAAAGTAAAACAGCAGCACAGTATCATATGCTCCTTCTGTTGATAATTTTGTACTGTCATAAGCAACTGATTTGGTCAGATAATAATAGTTCGTTTTCCCGGAATTCTTATCATAATAACTGCTCCTGCTTGTAAGTGATTCTGTCCCCACCAGATACCCATAACACATATCATCCAGTTTATCCCAAAGTTCTCTCTGTTCTTTTGACAGAAGATTGTAATAATAATTGGTGGAATAGGTATCCCATACGGAACGGTATCGTTCCGAACCCTTGATGACATTCTGCGTTTCTGATGCATCATAGACTTCTGTGATTTCCTCCGGTTTCAGATCCTGCCGAATTGGCTTTCTGTAACCTGTCGGCATAAAATCGACACGCTCTTCGCTGATTCCCGATTCAATTGTATTATTCGGCATTCCCTCTGCCGATATCTCTGCTTTCTCCTGTACATCTTCTTCTGCCTCTGTCTCCGGCAAATCTGACTGCTCTGTCTGCTCTGTCTCCTCCAGTTTCTCTGCCGTAATACCGGTTTCTGCAGAAATCTCTGTTGCCCAAATGCCCTCTGTCAATCCGCCAAACAACAATGTAGAGGACAATAAAAGCGCTAAAATACGTTTCTTCATATTCCTTTTCCTTTCTTTATTATTGCGCGTTTTTCAGAATATAAAGGGATACCCGAAAGGTATTTCATAATCCCGTTTCATTTATTTTACTACATCCGGTTATAAAATAAAAGTATAAGAAGCTGTCTGATTTTCCTTCAAAATCTGCATAATCACAGCTCTTGCCAGGCTCAGTGAAAAATCTCCGGACAGCCAAAAGCTGCAGCACATATCGTCTCCCTGCTTTTCAGTTTCTATCTTTTCCACCGTAAGGCCTGCCAGAGCTGCAGCATTTACAAAAACAGGAATCTGCCTGCTTTCTTTCGGACAGCAAAAAGAAACCTTTATGCATTTTTCTTCTCTTGGAAAATCCTTTAAAACCGTATCCGCTTCTTCCATAACAGAATATTGATAAGTCCTGCCAATTTCCATGATCTGCCCAAAAAAAGCTCTGCACTCAGGCAGAAATTCTTCTTTGACACCCTCTGTCCTGGCATGGATAACCTCCTGCTCCCGTTTTGGTACATATACATCTGCTTTTGTCCCAAGCTTCGTCTCTGCAACCTGATGAGACAGCTCCATACGCTGCAGAAACAACTCCCGCAGACTTTTATCAACCTGATCAATTTCTTCTCTGATATGATTTAATTCCATAGTCAATCTCCTGTTTTTTATATGAGGCTGCTTCATCCGCCTGTTTTCCGGATAAACAACACTCTATCGTCCTAAAGATGATACTTCTCTTTTATTCTTTCAAAATCTCCCAAAAACACTTCTCCCTGCATTCCTGTCCGCTCGGCTCCTCTTACGTTTGGCTCCATATCATCAAGAAACAGACACTCCCGTGGTACCAGCTGATAGGTGTGCAGCAGATATTCAAAAATCTCAATATCCGGCTTGATTTTATGCAGATCAGAAGATACTACAACTCCATCGAAATAATCCAGAGGAGCAAACTTTGGAAAATAGTCATAAAATTCATCGCTGGCATTGGAAAGTACAAATAAGCGGTATCCTTTTTTCTTCATATATTCACAAAAATCAAAGGCTCCCGAAACCGGCTTCATACAGATGCTCCATTCGTATACGCACCGTTTTAACGCCGGGTGCATCTCTTCTGGTATCCGCAGACGGATGGTATTGTATTTTTCCTCATTGGTGATAAGACCAAGATCTCCCTGTACCCATTCCTCTCCGCCGAAAAGCTCTTTGCGGATTACATTCTTCTCCTCTTCTGTCTGACAATATAAATCCAGCGGAACCTCCGGATCATAGCGCAGCAGCACATTTCCCATATCAAATATTATATTTCGTATCATAGCCTCTCCTTTTTAATATTCCAGATGCTTTAAGCTCCCCTCCGAAAAAGTATATTCCGGCGTTACAAAGGGATATGTGATTTCTTCTTCATAATACCAGGGATTTGTCTCATGGAGCGGATTTTTCAAAACATGAAATTCCTGCGCCGGCATATACCCCTGCCCCAGCAGAAATGCCTTCTTGCCCTCTGTATTTTCACAGATATCCAGAATCATAACCACATGCCCCGGACTTGCACCTTTTAAAAACACATCCCCTGCCGTAATCTGAGAAAGGGAAGTCTCCTGTGCCTCTCCTTCCATAGACAGGGTTCCGGCATAAGCAAACACCATTCGCAGATAAGAAACAAATGCTTCGTAGGAATCGTCATAGGATTCTGTCTGTACCCAGACAACCTCGTTACCATTGACCGAAATCCGGTATCCTTCCCGCCATTTTACATACTCTGCCAGAAAACCGTTGACAAAATGAAATGCAATCTGCTCATACTGCCCCGTCTGCCAGAAATATTCCGCATACATCCGCATTACGGAATCGGCGCACTGCTGCAAGTCCTCTGTTTCTATAGGAAGCTTTGTCACTGCAATATGTGCATCCTGATTTCTCTTTTGTGCTCCGTCATATAAAAGTACCGAACTTTGATCTTCCTTTAAGGGATAATTTCGCAAAAAAGCCGCCAGACTGCCCTCTTCCGCAGGAATACGGACATATCCTTCCGGTACGCAGATGCGACTCTCCAGAGTATCGCCTTCTTTTCTAATATAGGAAACTTCTTCCTCGGTTTCTTCCAATCTTTCGGATTCATGCTCCTGCATCCGGGTTTCTTCATGCGTTTCCGTAGCCAAAACCGACGCCTGCAGTTTGGAAGAAGCCGGCTCCATCTCTGGAACTTCCTCCTGAAACCGCTGTGTCCGGCTGCAGGCAGTCAGTCCCAGTACAAGAACTGCGCCGAGTATGCAATATGTTCTTCGGACATACCGGTTTGACATATTCTCCCGAAACCATTTTATCATGTGCATTATTTTTTTCACAATATTTCCTTTCATCTTCCCTGATGTAACGTTTTCCAAATAACTTAACTTTATATGCGAAATCATTTTCATTCTGCAAGGCGGATTTTCGCCGGCACAGCAGCTGCTGCGGCTGAAAAACTACCTTTCATTTCATTTTACTGTATTCAAAAGCATATTTCAAGACGCCGATCGCATCTCAAAAACGATTGTCCTGCCATGCAAAAATCCTGCCGCCTGCAGCCGTTCGCATACGAATGCCTTTAAATACGCACCCGCTTCGTGGCCACCGCATCTCGAAACGCCGCATCATGCTCCACAAACACCATAGCAGGTGAAAATTTTAAAATCAGCTCTTCGATCTGCATACGGGAATAAATATCGATATAGTTTAACGGCTCATCCCACACATACAAATGCGCCTGCTCACAAAGACTTTTGGCAATCAACACTTTTTTCTTCTGTCCGCCGGAAAAATCCGCCATATCCTTTTCAAACTGTACCCGGCCGAAATCCAGCTTCCGCAGCACCGCCTTAAACAGCGGTTCCAAAAGTCCATGCTCCTTTGCAAAATCCGATAAATTTCCCTGTAAATGAGATGTATCCTGGGGCACATATGAAATAATCAGACCGGAGCCGACGGAAACCGTACCGGTATGTGCAACCGGCATACCCAAAAGAATCTTTAACAGACTGCTTTTTCCGCTTCCGTTTTTTCCTTCCAGTACCACGCGTTCTCCCCGGTGTATCGCAAAGGATACTTCCCCGTTTACTGCTCTGCCGTTATAACAGACTGCCGTTTTGGAAAATGAGGCAAGGGTATCTGTATGATAGGAAAGAGGCATCAGTTTTAGCGTCTCTGCCGTTTCCAGATTTTTCAAAAGCTTTGACTTTTCCTGGATTGCTTTTTGCTGCCGTGCCTCGATTGCCTTGGCACGTTTCATCATTTTGGCCGCCTTATGTCCCACAAAACCGCTGTCACTGGCTCTTTTTTTTGTAGCTTCCACCTGATCTGACCAGCCGGAGGAACGGCGGGCCGACTGTTTCAGACGGCTGATATCTTTTTTCAACTGCAGATTCTTCACAAGCTCCGATTCCTGCTGCCTGTTAAAATTTTCAAGCCACGAAGAAAAATTTCCGCTCTCCACTCGGATATCTGCCCTGTTCAGAGATAAAATATGATCCACACAGCAATCCAGAAACCGGCGGTCATGGGACACCAGAATAAATCCTTTTTTCTTTTTCAGGTAGGCTGCCGTAATTTCTCTCGCTCTGGTGTCTAAATGGTTTGTGGGTTCGTCAATCAGAAGAAAATGTCCCTCTTTCAGAAACAATGCCGCCAGCAGGACTTTCGTCCGTTCTCCTTCGGATAGGGTTTCAAATGCCCGGTAAAGCACCTCTGCATCTATCTCAAGATACGACAGCTCCCGGATCAATTCCCATTCTTCGGCAAGCGGACAGATCTCTGTTAAAATCTCTTCTGTCATTCTGCTTTTATCAGCAACCGGATAGGGAAAATACTCAAATTCCACAGAGGATTGGATACGTCCGCTGTACTCATATTTTTTCATTAAAAGATTTAAAAATGTCGTCTTTCCCCTTCCGTTCCTTCCCACAAATCCCAGTTTCCAATCGGTATCAATGACAAAACTGACGTCATCAAAAATCGCATCAAAGCTTCCCGGATACGAAAACGTCAGATGTTCTGCTTTAATCATAGACATACTGCATCATCCTCCTTTAAACAATGAAAAACACGCTTTGCGAGTTTCTCACGTTCGCGGGCGGCACCAAATTGGAATGCAAGCATTCCAGCTTGGCTTATGCCTTTCCGCGCAAACAAAATAAAGCTGCAGAAAAGTCATTTTCCACAGCTCTACACAGTCTAATCCCATCCTGCTAAAAAGGATACCAAAATACAGACAATCTATCGACAGCTGATGTATAACTCCGGAGATACCCGCTTGCTCTTATGAATGCCGCACAACATGCAGCCTCCGGTCAAAGCAGATATCAACTTTTCTGCAATAAGCGCAGCTATAACGTAAAAATAACGTATCACTGCATATTCGAATCTTATTTGCAAAAAAAGTTATACATCTTTTCACCTCTTTCATTTCAATTTTTACAATCATAACACAGATTTTTAAAATGTCAAGCTTTTATTCCAACACCTGAAATGACACCGTCACCACAAACAAATCCGCAATCGTCTCCAGCTGAAACGTACCGCCGCAGGCTTCCGTAAAGCTTTTTGCAATGGACAGTCCCAGACCGCTTCCGCCGTCGGTGCGGCTTACATCGCCCCGGACAAACCGCTCTGTAAAATCCGTCTGCCGGTTCAGTTCCCGACTGGAGGTATTCTTCACACTTGCTACTGCAAGATTTCCTTCTTTCTCCAACGAAATATAAACCCTGGAACCTTCCAATGAATATTTCACGGCATTTCCAATCAGATTCTGAAATACCCGGTAAATACGTCCGCCGTCTGATTTGATCAGAACCGGCTCTTTTGGTATTTCTGTCTTAATCGTAACCGGAGCCTTTTGAATCGTCTCCTCCATATCCGCCAGTGTCTGATACAAAAGCTTGCCCAAATCCAGCTCTTTTTCCTCCACCGGAAGCTGCCCGGAAGCTGCCTTGCTTACGGCAAACACATCCTGTACCATATTCCTCAAACGCTCAGATTTTTCATCCAGAATACAAATATAATCTCTGACATGCTCCGGCAGATCTTCCTCCTGCTTTAACAGCTCAATATAGCTGATAATGGAAGTCAGCGGCGTCTTCAGATCATGGGAAACATTCGCCACAAGCTCCACCTTCATGCGTTCGCTTCCGGTCCGTTCTTCTACGGCAGTTTCCAGCCCTTTTCGGATATCCTCAAGCTCGGACGCCATTCGGCGGATATCGGCATCCTCTGCTGCAATGGCTTTTTCGTCATCATAATTCCCGTCCCGAATCACGGAAATCCGCTGTGAAAGCTGTTCCAAATCCAATGCCGTCCGGTGGTTCTTCTTCTGCCAGATATACTCCGTAATCAATAGCGCCGCCGTTATGACCAGCGAAACAGAAGCGATTCCGGAAATCCATTCTACAACTCCATAAGGATAGATCCATTCAATCCGGTATCGCATTGCCAGAATAAACACCAGCAGCCCCAGAAAGAAACAAAGCTGTGCCAATGTCAGAAACAAAATACCATAAGAGCGTTTCATCATACGCTTAGAAAGCGGCAAAGAAAAACTTTTCTGCTCAAGGGTTGCTGCAAGTCTGCCGAAGATACCGTTTTTACAGCTCCCTCTGTTATTGCGCAAATCGCAGAAAAACAGGTAAAGCAGCCAGAACACAAGCAAAACACCCGTCCGCTGATACCACAGATCGCTCAAAACATATCCCGTCATTTCCGAAACATACTCTGTCATTCCGACCCCTGCGTACCCAAGCTCCGAGGCATATTCCTCCCACACACCGTATGCCCCGTCCCGATGGATCAAGCACAGGAAGAAAATCACCGGCAGAACAAAAAACAGCAGCGCTTTCCACTCAAACCACATTCCGGCAGTCAGCTTCGCCAGATATTTCCCGGCTTCCCGCTTCTCCCTCCGAAAGTACAAATAGCAAGCCAAAAGGATCAAGCCCAGACAGAAATATGCGGTTGAACTACGGATCTGATTTCTTTCTTCCACATAATTCTGATACAAATAGTAAAAATCATTTTCCAGCCAATACCCATCGTCTGTATCGTCTCCGGTATAAAGCACAGGCTCTTCGGCCGCCAGAATTACGATCTTCGCCTTGCCCCATTTCTCTTTACCGGGATAATTTTTATATCCGGGCAGGTACCAGTCTTCTTCCTCCCGATAAATCCCGTCTCCGTATATGTCCGTTTCCTTGCCGTCTTTTTGTATTACGGCCTTTGTTCCGTCAAAATACAGTAAAAAATTATAGCCTTCTGGCAAATCTTTTCTGCCCTCTTCATACTGCCAGGAAATCTCATCCATATTGGAATAACATTCCGTTCCCTGATAGGAAATACGGTACAGAATGTTTTTATCCGGCTGTATGCGATTATGAAATGCATCTGCCGAAGCCTTTTTCTCTTTCGCCATCTGGTTCTTCTGTGCACTGTCCTGCCACTCTGCCTCATCGCTTTCTGCTGCCAGCGCCCCCTCTTCTGCTACAGCTTCCATGTATTCCGACGTATCCGTTCCCATAACATAGCTGTCACTGCTGTAATAGCCGTTGTCACTGACATAATCACCGCATGCCATACGCAGAAAACAAGAAAGACGGGAAGAAATAAAATTCTGAAAATCGCCTGTCTTTTGAAAATCACTGTTACGAAGTAAAGCTGCACAGGACCTAAAATTTCCCGAAAATGCGCCTCCTCTGGCAAATCCAAACAAACCTGTAAGCAGAAAGCTGATCGCCGCCACATACAAAACAACAATGCTAACGTTCCTTTTTTTCCATTTTATAGCCAATTCCCCACACCACCTTTAAATATTCCGGCTCTTTTGGATTGAGTTCAATCTTCTCCCGAATGCGCCGGATATGGACCATAACCGTATTCTCCGAAACAAAGTTCGGTTCCTCCCATACCCGTTCGTAAATTTCTTCCGCAGGAAACACGCGGCCCGGATTTTTCATCAAAAGCTCTATGATCTTTGTCTCTGTCGCAGTCAGCCGGACTGCCTCTCCGTCCGCATAGAGTATCTTTTCCGCAATATGATAGCAGAGCCTTCCGTTGGTCAGCTTATCCTGACCTGCCGCATGGATATCGCCAAGGCTGGTATAGCGCCGCAAATGACTCTTTACTCTTGCTGCCAGCTCCGCCGGATGATAAGGCTTCGCCACGTAATCATCCGCTCCCATGGAAAGTCCCAGAATCTTATCCGTATCCTCGCTTTTTGCGCTTAAAACAATGATCGGAATATTCTGTTTTTCCCGAATCCGCATAACGGCCGACAGCCCGTCCAGTTTCGGCATCATCACGTCCATGATTACAAGCTGCACGCTGTTTTGTGTTAAAAGATCCAAAGCCTGCATGCCGTCATATGCCTTTAATACACGGTAACCTTCCTTTTCCAGTAAAATGGCAATCGCCTTTACAATCTCTCTGTCATCATCTACTGCCAAAATACACTCATTCATGACCTTTCCTCCTTCAAGCCTGCATTTAATGTAACCTGAATTCCTTACAAAAAAGACAGGGGAAATCTTACAGGTTTCTTACAATTTATCTAACATGATATCGCCTGTATATTTAAATAAATTATATATAATACGCTGTTTTTTGCAAATAAAAAAGATGTACCGCCTTATTAGAATCAGACGCATTTTATGGAACTGTTACAATTGCTACAATTTTTTTCAATTCTTTCCCAAATCCCTATTGACATTTTCCCAATATTCGATAAAATATTCCTAGTTTGTTTATAATTAGTAAACTTAAAATCTACTATTAACTTCACAAAGGAGTCCGTCATGGATATTGGAAAAAGAATGAAAGAGCTTCGGGTATTTTACGGCCTTACCCAGCAGGAACTGGCCGACCGGGCGGAATTGACAAAGGGATTTATTTCCCAGCTGGAGCGCAATCAGAATACGCCTTCCGTCAGCACGCTTCTTGACATCATTCAATGTCTGGGCACGACGCCGGCAGAATTTTTCGCCGAATCGGGACCGGAACAGATCGTTTTCAAAAAAGAAGATTATTTTGAAAAAATAGACGAAGAACGACATACCATGATCGAATGGGTTGTACCGAATGCACAGAAAAATTCCATGGAACCCATTCGCCTGACCTTAAAACCCGGCGGCGTTTCAGAAGAACTTCTGCCCCACGAAGGGGAAGAATTCGGATATGTTTTAAAGGGCACGGTAAAGCTGATCTTCGGCACGCAGAAATACACCCTGCATACCGGAGAATCTTTCGCTTTTCCTTCCACTAAAAAACACCGCCTGGAAAATCCTGGCAAGTATGACGCCGTTGTCCTTTGGATTACGACGCCGCCAAGCTTTTAATACCTGTCTGATAAGGAGGATTACTGCAAATGGAAAAAGAATTCATCCATCTGTCCCATATTTCAAAGTCTTACGACAATACACTGGTGTTAGATGATCTGGATTTAAAGATACGGGAAAACGAATTTTTGACGCTCCTTGGCCCTTCGGGCTGCGGAAAGACGACAACCCTGCGTCTCTTAGGCGGTTTTGAAACACCGGATGCGGGACAGATCTTTTTTGACGGATCCGACATCACCTCCCTTCCGCCCAATGAACGGAAGCTCAATACCGTTTTCCAGAAATATGCCTTATTTCCCCATATGTCCATTGCGGAAAATATTGCATTTGGTTTAAAAATCAGCAAAAAAAGCAAAGCATACATCAACGATAAAATCAAATATGCACTGAAATTAGTCAATCTAAACGGCTATGAAAACAGATCCATTGATTCCTTAAGCGGCGGCCAGCAGCAGCGGATCGCTATTGCAAGAGCAATTGTCAACGAACCGAAGGTTCTGCTTTTGGATGAACCCCTTGGAGCCCTGGATTTAAAGTTACGTCAGGATATGCAGTATGAACTGATCCGCCTGAAAGAAGAGCTCGGCATCACCTTTGTCTATGTTACCCATGATCAGGAGGAGGCACTGACAATGTCGGATACGATTGTCGTCATGAATCAGGGATATATCCAGCAGATCGGCACCCCGGAGGATATCTACAACGAACCCTGCAATGCTTTTGTGGCTGATTTTATCGGAGACAGCAATATCATAGATGGCATTATGCTTGAGGATAAGCTGGTGAAAATCCTGGGCGTGAAGATTCCCTGTGTTGATACCGGCTTTGGCAAAAAGCAGCCTGTGGATGTGGTCATCCGTCCAGAGGATGTGGAATTATCCGATCCTGCCAATGGATTTATGGAGGGAGACGTTGTCTCTATTATCTTTAAAGGTGTTCATTATGAAATTGAAGTTCATGCAAACGGATACGACTGGCTGGTACATACGACAAAAATGTTTCCGGTGGGAACCCATGTGGGAATTTCTGTAATTCCCTTTAATATCCAGATTATGAACAAGCCGGAATCCAGTGATGAAAAGGCGGTGGATGTCAATGCATAAATTTAAACGTCAGTTTTTATCCGGTCCCTACATCATATGGATCATCGGATTTATTTTGCTTCCGATCCTGATGATTTTCTATTACGGCATCACCGATTCCGCCGGCAGCTTTACGTTGAAAAACATTATTGCCATAGCAGAACCGGTCCATTTAAAATCACTGCTGCTTTCTTTAAAGCTTGCTTTGTTATGTACTGTCATATGCCTGATCCTTTCCTATCCGCTGGCTATGATTTTAAACAGCCTTCATTTAAAGCATCAGAGCTTTGTGGTATTTATTTTTGTACTTCCCATGTGGATGAACTTTATGCTGCGTATTCTGGCATGGCAGCTGTTACTTTCCAACAACGGTATTTTCAATACCCTGTTAGAGACCATGGGACTACCGAAGCTGCAGCTTTTAAATACGCCTTCCGCCGTTGTATTCGGCATGGTGTATGATTTCCTGCCCTTTATGATTCTTCCGATTTACAATGCCATGGACCGGATTGGGTCAGACATCATAGACGCCGCCAGGGATTTAGGTGCCAGCCAGCTGCAGATTTTTATGAAAATTATTTTTCCGCTGACAGTTTCAGGCGTTTTAAGCGGCATTATTATGGTATTTGTTCCTGCACTGACATCCTTTGTCATTTCCAATCTCTTAGGAGGCGGCAAGGTGCTTTTGATCGGCAACGTAATCGAACAGGAATTTATGCAGAATATGAACTGGAATATGGGAAGCGGTTTATCCATTGTACTTATGGTCTTTGTCATTGCCAGCATGGCCTTTATGAACGGGCACAATAAAGAAGGGGAGGGTACTGCAGTATGGTAAAAAAGATTTCAGGCAGAATCTACATGGCTGTTATTTTTCTGTTTTTGTACCTTCCGATTCTGGTGCTGATCGTACTGTCCTTTAACAATTCCAAATCCAGAGTCATCTGGGGTGGTTTCACCGGAAAGTGGTACGTCTCCATGTTCCAAAACGAAACCATTATGGAAGCCTTTATCATGACGCTTCAGATTACTCTGACTGCCTCCGTTCTGGCAACGATTATCGGTACTCTGGCAGCCATTGGCATCCAGGCTATGCGGCGGAAAGGAAAAGCCATTCTCTTAGGTGCAACAAACATTCCCCTGCTCAATGCAGATATTGTGACAGGTATTTCCATGATGCTTTTATTTGTACGTTTTACAAAACTGGGCTTTGTCACAGTATTAATTGCTCACCTGACATTTGACATTCCCTATGTTATTTTAAACGTACTTCCAAGACTGAACCAGACCAGCAAAGCTGCCTATGAGGCCGCGCTGGATTTAGGCGCAACGCCTCTTTATGCTTTTTATAAAATCGTATGGCCGGATATTTTACCGGGGGTATTTTCCGGATTTTTAATGGCAGTCACCATGTCTCTGGATGATTTTTCCATTACCTATTTTACAAAAGGCGCCGGAGTAAATACCTTATCCACTATGCTCTATACGGAGCTTCGAAAGGGTATCAAACCGGAAATGTATGCATTGTCTGCGCTGTTATTCGGAATTAACGACTATGATGAATATTGGTACGGAAATGGCAAGAAAGCTGGATTC
>CANODN010000028.1 GCA_947564765.1 uncultured Roseburia sp.
ACACAGCCGTATTCATAACGGATTTGCCGTCTTCTGATATTGCAGGAATGCCTGCCGAAATCATTCCTGTGATATCAGACAGTTCCTTTCCCTTTTGGCCCTTTGTTACGGCGCCGATTTGAAGTACGTTGACAGGAGCCAGATTTTTGGCCTTCTGGTGTACGTAATTGACAACATCCGGATTGTCCGCCGCAGGCTTTGTATTGGGCATGGCAAGAATCGTGGTAAATCCTCCTCTTGCCGCTGCCTGTGCTCCGGTAACTACCGTTTCTTTTTCTTCAAATCCGGGATCTCTTAGATGCACATGCAGATCAATAAATCCCGGCATCACAAAACACCCCTTCGCCTGGATCGTCTTATCTGCTTTTGTCTTAATATTCTTTGCAATTTTGGCAATTTCCCCGTTTTCAATCAGGATATCCGATTCCACGTCCATCTTTGACGCCGGATCGATCACTCTGCCGTTTTTGATCAATAGTTTCATAGGCCTTCTCCTCTTTTTCGATGACTGTTTACACAGCCATCCTTTTACAGCTGTGTTGTTACAAAAATATCATAAATCGCTTTGATGGCTGTCTCAAAATCATTATTTGCCACACCAATGATAATATTCAACTCACTGGAGCCCTGATCAATCATTTTTACATTTACATTTGCATGGGAAAGTGCGGAAAAAATCCTGCCCGCCGTTCCCCTTGTAGAACGCATGCCCCGTCCTACAACTGCAATCAATGCCAGATCTGCCTCTAAATCAATGGTATCCGGATTTGCAAGACGGTGAATCGCTGACAATACCTGCTGTTCTTTTCCCTCAAATTCCTCCTGATGCACGAATACCGTCATTGTATCAATACCGGATGGCATATGTTCAAAGGAAATCCCGTTCTGCTCAAATGCCGTTAAAACCTTTCTCCCAAACCCCACTTCGGAATTCATCATATCCTTGTCGATATTAACGGCTACAAAACCTTTCTTCCCTGCAATTCCGGTAATCGTATATTTAGAATGATGACAGGTGCTCTCTACAATTAACGTTCCTTCCTCTTCCGGCTGGTTGGTATTGCGGATATTAATGGGGATTCCTGCTTTGCGGACAGGGAAAACCGCCTCCTCATGCAGTACCGTCGCTCCCATATAAGAAAGCTCCCGCAGCTCTCTGTAGGTGATCACTTTAATCACCTTGGGATTTTCAATAATACCCGGATCTGCGATCAGAAATCCCGATACATCGGTCCAGTTTTCGTAGAGATCGGCGCCGGCCGCTTTGGCAACAATCGATCCGGTAATATCCGAGCCTCCTCTGGAAAATGTACATACCGTCCCATCCTCTTTTGCCCCGTAAAATCCCGGTATCACGGCACGCTCACATTTTTTCAGACGTTTGGAAAGAATTTTATCGGTCTTTTCCGCATCAAATTCTCCATCTTTGTGAAAGAATACAACCTCCGCCGCATCAATAAACTCATAGCCCAGATATGCCGCCATAATAATCCCGTTTAAATATTCCCCGCGGGATGCCGCATAATCAACGCCTGCTTTTCCTTCAAAATTTTCTGCTATCCTGCGGAATTCCTCTTCCAGAGAAATTTTTAAATTCAAGCCATTGATAATGGAATCATACCGCTCTTTGATCTTTTTTAACTTTAATTTGAAATCCTCTTCTGCTTCTGCCGCCGCATAGCAGTCGTAAAGCATATCCGTTACTTTGATATCTTTTGCATTTCGTTTTCCGGGTGCACTGGGCACTACGTATTTTCGGTTTTCATCAGAACGGATGATTTCTCTGACTTTTGCAAACTGTCCTGCACTGGCCAGAGAACTTCCGCCGAATTTTACTACTTTTATCATCTTCCTGCTCCTTACTCTTCTTTTTTCACCGAACTCCCTCCAGCAGATATTCGATCAGTCTATGCCCCTCTTCTATGAGATTTCCCGACTGCTCTGCCTCTGCCTCATTGTATTTCCAGGAATGCTTCTGTTCCATCGTACTATCGTATAACAAATATGGTACATTGTCCGCCGTATGGGTACGGAGAGAAACCGGCGTCGGATGATCCGGCAGTATCACCATACGGAAATCCTCTCCCGCTGCTCTAAGGCCTTCTGCTATAGGCCGGATAATACGCTGATCTAACTGCTCAATCGCCTGTACCTTACGCTCTGTGCTTCCCTGATGTCCCATTTCATCCGGTCCCTCCAGATGTACATAGACAAAATCACAGCCCTCTTTTGTCAGGACGTCCACTGCAGCCTGCGCCTTGCCCGCATAATTGGTATGAAGACCTCCGTTGGCGCCTTCCACGGTAATCACTTTCATGGAAGTTCCCACTGCAATTCCCTTTAACAGATCTACGGCAGAAATCATGGCTCCTTTTCTGCCTGTCTTTTCTTCAAAGGACGATAGCTGCGGTCTGGTGCCTGCACCCCAGAACCAGCAGGAATTCGCAGGATTTTTGCCCTGCCTTTTCCGTTCCAGATTAATAGGATGATTTACCAGAATGTCATAGCTTTTTTTCATCATTTCCCGAAGATGCAGCTCTTTGGGCAGTTTATCTCCAATCTTCTGTCCCAGAATATCATGAGGCGGCGTCAAATCGGATACTTCTCCTTTATCCCAGATCAAAAGATGTCTGTAGCTGGTTCCCGCATAATAACGAAATTCTTCTGTTTCCAGTTCCTTTCGGACCGCCTCTAATAAAATAGCGGCATCCTCCGTAGAAATCTCTCCGGAGCTGTGGTCGATTATGGTACGATCTTCATACTGCTCTTCTTCCTCGGATAAGGTAACGATATTGCACCGAAGCGCGATATCCGTATTCTTCATAGGTACGCCGATACTAAGCGCCTCTAAGGGAGAACGCCCGGAATAATATTTCCTCGGATCATATCCCAACACGGACAAATTAGCCGTATCACTTCCGGGACTCATGCCCTTGGGAATCGTATGCACCATTCCAATTTCTCCTTTTCCCGCCAATTCATCCATCATAGGCGTATGGGCATAGGCAAGGGGGGTTTTGCCGTTTAACGATTCAATGGGACGGTCTGCCATACCGTCCCCTAAAATTACTAAATATTTCATCTGTCAGCTCCTTTATTACATTCCGACACGAATGACAGAAAGGGGATTCAGGTTCTGTACCTTTTCTGCAAACGCTTCTTCTGTCATCGCATCTGTTATAAATCCAATTTCGCCTGCTATTCCTGCATCAATATATGCCGGACTGCCGAATACCGCTTCAATTTCCGCCTTGCCGGAAGCTGTACGGACAAAAAATACATTTTCCGCTTTGTTAAAATCCGCCAGCTCTAATTTTTTTGAACTCCATTCCACCAGAATATTGCGGTTTAAATGCTTTGCGATATCTACCATATCTGCCGCAACTGCAGATGCCGTGGGCAGCTTTCCTGCTCCGCTGCCGTAAAACATAGCGTCTCCCAGTACATTTCCCCGGACAAATACGGCGTTAAATACATCATTGACCGGATATAACGGATGCTTCGATGAAATCAAAAACGGAGCTACCATGGCCAGATAGCCGTCTTTTGTCTTTTTGCTGGAAGCCAGCAGCTTGATAGCCCGTCCCATTTTCTTCGCATATTTCATATCTGCTGCAGAAATTTTTGTAATTCCTTCGGTATGAATATCCTCAAAATCAATCTGCTGACCGCATACCAAG
Source organism: uncultured Roseburia sp. (assembly GCA_947564765.1). Classification (GTDB taxonomy): domain Bacteria; phylum Bacillota; class Clostridia; order Lachnospirales; family Lachnospiraceae; genus Roseburia_B. Next base: position 3,681 of record CANODN010000028.1, read on the forward strand.
GAAGTCAGGATTGCAATTTTCCTGCAGGCATCATAGCCTTCAATATCTGCAGAAGGGTCCTTTTCCGCATATCCCTTATTCTGGGCATCCTTTAATACATCTTCAAATTCCAGTCCCTCGTCAGACATCTTCGTCATCATATAATTGGTTGTCCCGTTCAAAATCCCTGTAATTTCTTCAATCTCGTCCGCTGTCAGACAGGAATTTAAGGAACGGATGATGGGAATACCGCCGCCTACACTGGCCTCAAACAGAAAATTGACATTCTTTTCTTTGGCAAGTGCGATCAGCTCGGCTCCTTTGTCTGCTACCAGTGCTTTATTGGAAGTCGTCACATGCTTGCCTGCTTCTAACATCGCTTTTACAAAAGTATAGGCCGGCTCCACGCCTCCCATAGTCTCCACGACCACCTGAACCTCTGGATCATTGACGATGATATTCACGTCATGCACGATCTTTTCCTGAATCGAATCTCCGGGAAAATCTCTTAAATCCAGAACATATTTCACTTCAATTTCATCGCCTGCTCTCTTTGCAATGCTCTCTCTGTTAATATTTAATACTTCCACCACACCGGAACCTATGGTTCCGTATCCCATTACTGCTGCTTTTATCATAATTTCCTCCATTCCCTTTACTCTCTGGCCAGTATTTTTAAATAATGTATGCCCGATTTCCCCTCAATCTCCTCCACCATTTGGGAGCTGTCCCCGGTATCCGGCAGCACTTCCACACTCAGCGTTAAAGATGCCACACCGTTCACCGGTATGCTCTGATGTATCGTGAGGATATTGGCACGGTAATCCGCCACCGATTTCAGTACCTCCGACAAAAGCCCCGGTTCATCATCCATTTGAATAATCATGGTGATTGTCCGCCCTTTGGCGTTATCATGGAAGGGAAATATATCATCCTTATATTTGTAAAATGAACTGCGGCTGATACCGACTGCTTCCGATGCTTCCAAAACGCTGTCGGCTTTTCCGGAATCCAATAGACGCTTTGCTTCCACTACCTTTAAGAGTACATCCGGTACGGCTTTCTCTTTTAAAACAAAATAACGGGTTCGTTCTGCCATAATGCATCGTCTCCCTCTGTGTGTTTGTATTACAGATACAACTGTCCTCACGGGGAAGATCATAACACACTTCTTCTGACGTTGCAATTGATTTTTTTAAAATCTGCGTCCCCCGCCGCCATAACGTCTGCCGCCGGAACCGGTGTGAACCGTACTTCGGTTTCTGCTTCCGGCGCTTCTGTTTGCGCTGCTGTTCGTATTCTTCGGAATACGCCTGTGAGTTACTGTTTTATTGATCAATTGATCCTTTTGATACCCTGGGCGAAAGAACCCGGACTTGTGGAAATCATACTGATAAGTCCCCCATTTTAACCGGTATCTGCCCAAAATAACAGAAAAAACTATCCCGCCTGCCAAAACAGCCGCAAGCACGGCCCAGAGGATTTCAAATGTTGTCAGCTTCCGGTAAACTTCTGTCTTACCTGTATCCCTGTCATAAACTTTGGCATTATCCGGTATTCCTGCTTCGTAAGCGCTGTCAGCTCCCGTTATCATCAAATAAAGGCATTGTGCATAATCCTGCTCTGCCACAGCTTCAAAGGCATCATCCAGAATGTTGTCAATTCTGTCATCATTCAGACAAAGTATGGCTTCCCCCGCAGTTGCAAGGTAGATTTCCCGGTTTGCCATATCGATCAGACAGCTGATTCCATTTTCCGAATGTGTATATGTATCAAAATAATCTTCACATGTTTGCTGTGCTGTTTTTCCGGATGCCTCGGCACAGGTTGCAACGATAATATTCCAGCCGCTTTTTTCTGCCAGCCTTTCTGCCGTATCCTTTAACCAGTCTGCCTCCTCTTCCATAAGAAGAGCTGCATCATCCTGTACCGTTACCGGATCTTCCTTCGCGGCATCTTCTGCTTTGCAGGTTACCGGTTTCCATACGGCTGTCATAAAAAAGCAGACTGCCATACACAAAAGAACTGCCGCTTCTATTCTTTCTGATTTTCTTTTTACCATAAGAAATAACCTCCCAAAAGCACTGCCGCAAATACCGAACCGGCTGTGGCAAAAGCGGTCAGAAACACTTTTTTATAATCTATCGGAAGCTTTCCGCAAACCTTTCCGGTCTGTCCGTTCATGGAATAATAATATAGTTTATTATCCTTTCCCCGATACGTCAGTGTCCAAACCGGAAGAAGCGTATAGGCATACTGTTCTCTTTTGGATTCATATCCGCTTCTTACTCCTGTCACAGTCTGATAACCCTGTATGGATTCTCTGAGCATATTCTGTGCATATTGCTCTGTCTCTTCCCGGACGCTGTTTTGGATTTCTGTTTTTTCTATATCCCGTTTTTCTGCCAGAAAGCCGGAAAGGAATCCCAGAGAAAAAGGTTTTGCCTCCTCCAGCCGATAGGGAAGTATCCCTGCCGCAAGCACGTGATTTGCTTTTTTCAGGGCATTTTTTGTAAGATCTTTTAACTCAATATCCCCTTCCCGTTCAATTTCATAAAAACTGGTCTCCGTATACTCCAGATCTCCCCCTCTCCAGATTCGCGTTCTTGTTCCTTTTGCCGCCATACGTCCCTTCATGGAAACACGGTATACCCAATATGGAAAATAAACGCCGGAAAGATGCTCCATTTGATTTTTCTGAAAAAAGGCCTTCGGTATAAATTTCTTTTTATGAAAAAAGCGAAGAAACTCTTTCTTTGCCGTCTCTTTATCAATGGAAAAAGGAATGATCTGATCCGGTAAAAATGCGCCTTCCAGTCTTCCCTTTAAGATCACCGGATTGTGGCAATAATAACAAAAAGATGCAGCCGTTGTTGCATCTGTCACAATCTCTGCTCCGCAGCTCGGGCAGGTATACAGCATACCTGCCCCTGATTCCGGTCTTCCTGCCGTTTCCTTCTCTAACGGTCTTATTTCCTCTTCCGAAAACAGCGAATTACAGTATTCGCATTTATATTTTTGCGTACCGGGATCAAAAATCAATTCTCCATCACAATTCGGACATTTTAAACTGATCGCTGACATGACTTCCTCCTTTGTCGAAAGGCTATCGTCTCGGACTGCCGCATTCACTGCAGAATTTTCCGGTGTTTTTCGTCCCGCATGCACATGTCCATTCCAAAGCCGGTCTCGGACTGCCGCATTCGCTGCAGAATTTTCCGGTGTTTTTCGTTCCGCATGCACATACCCATGTATCTGCAGCGCCTGCAGGGGAAACAGGCCCTTCGGTCATGTTCATCTGTCCGTTTGCCTGTGCTGCCTGCTGCTGCATCTGCATCTGTGCCAGATTGAGTCCAGAGGCATTCTGCATCATAGCGCCGCCTGCCTGCATACCGACACCCATGCCCATAAATCCGGCCATGCTTCCGTTTGCATTGCTGCCTGCCGCTTCTAAGCCCCTTGCCATTGCCCCCTGCACATAACCTTCCCGAACGAAAGGATCGGAAAGCATTGCACCCTGGTTGCGCATCTGTATCATCTTCTGAGATTCTTCATCGTAAGAGATACTGGCAATTCCCACAGCCAATATTTCCATACCCCGCATACGGTTCCAGTCTTCATCCAGCGTATCCGCCATATATTTGCTTAATTCCCGCCCCTTGGAAGGAACATAGGAAATCCGAATCCCGTCTGCCGACATCTGATTGACCGAGGACTGCAGCGCTTCTAAAAACTCCGCCATATACTGCTCATTGATATCCCTAATCTCCACATGACCTGCATTTCTTGGAATTGCTTCCTGATAAAACAGCAGGGGATCTGTAATTTTAATAGAATATGTTCCATGGGCACGCAAAAACAATTCTGCATTATAAAAGCTGTCAAAATAACTAATGGGATTTCTGGTGCCGAATTTAATTCCCTTGATCTCCTGCAGATTTATATAAAATACCTTCTGGCGCACCGGCGTCGTCCCGCCGAATTTGATACGGGAAAATGTTTCCTTCACACTCTCTTTTAATTCTCCGTTAAATACAGAAGGCATACAGGAATTATCTACCTTATAATATCCCGGCTCCGCCGTATAATCTACAATTCTTCCGCCATCCACCAGCATCATAAACTGATTGTCATATACATGTATCACGGAACCATTGGACACCGTATCCCCGGTTCCTTTTACATTCTGCCCTTTCCGCATTTTTACGCCGGAGGTAAATACGGTCTGATCTCCCATATCCTCCGGTTCATACACCTCCAGCCATTGATCTGCAAGAGATGATCCCACTGCTTTTGCTGTGGCTCTTATAATCCCCATACTGTATCCTCCTAATTCTTATCTTCTTCTCCGTCTGCCATATTAGCAGGACAGCCCAGAGAAAGCCATTTTAAATAACCGTTAATAAACAGATCGATCTTTCCGTCCATAACACTGTCCACATTTCCCGTTTCCACTCCGGTACGATGATCCTTTACCATAGTATACGGCTGCATTACATAGGAACGGATCTGGTTTCCCCAGCCAATTTCTGTAACTTCCCCCCGGATTCCCGCTGCTTTCTGCGCATTTTCCTGCTGCTTCAAAAGATAAAGCCTTGCCTTTAGCATCTGCATCGCCTTGTCCTTATTCATATGCTGGGACCGCTCATTCTGACACTGCACCACAATGCCTGTGGGAAAATGCGTGATACGGATAGCCGAAGATGTTTTGTTGATGTGCTGTCCGCCTGCGCCGCTGGAACGGTAGGTATCGATGCGGATATCCTCATCATTGATCTCAATATCAATATCCTCCTCGATATCCGGCATAACATCACAGGAAACAAAGGAAGTCTGCCGCTTTCCGGCTGCATTAAAGGGTGAAATGCGCACCAGACGATGCACTCCCTTTTCGGATTTCAGATATCCATAGGCATTTTCTCCATTCACCTGAAAGGTAATGGATTTGATTCCCGCCTCATCTCCGTCCAGAGAATCCAGTACCTCCACGCCAAATCCCTTATCCGACGCCCACCGGGTAAACATACGATACAGCATGGCCGCCCAGTCACAGGATTCCGTTCCTCCGGCGCCTGCGTGAAGAGAAAGAATCGCATTATCCTTGTCGTATTCTCCGGATAAAAGTGTCTTCATCCGAATTTCTTCAAAGGTTTTCTCAAACTCTGCCAGCTCCGTGGCTGCTTCTTCCACCAAAGAAATATCATTTTCTTCATTTGCCATTTCAATCAGTGTTTCAATATCTTCAAACTGCTCTCTTAGCTTTGCAAATGTTTCCACATCATCCTTCAGGCTTTTTAAATCCTTCATCTTCTGCTGGGAAACTTCTACATTATCCCAGAAATCCGGAGCCTCCATTTCTCTCTCCAATTCCTGAATCTTCTGCTCTTTGCCTGCTAAGTTAAAGTGAATCCCTCACTTCCACTAATGGTCCCCGATAGGTATTTAAGATTGTTTTGTACTGATCTGATTCTACCATTAATTTCACCTCTTTCTACTCTTTCTTGTTGTAATAACATAAAGGACTGCCCCGGCAAATAAAAGCCCAAGCAATGCTCCTAAGCTGTCTATCATAACATCCTTTACTTCTCCGGAACGGCCTTTTACAAACAACTGATGAAATTCATCCGTTGCAGCATAGGCGGATGCTCCAATCCATGCCCACAGACCGCATTTCTTCCGAAGATACGGATACTGCATACAATTCCCCAGTAAAATCCATGCCAGAATAGCATATTCTGTCATATGAGCCGCTTTGCGCACCGGATACTCCAATTTCTCTGCAAATGCTTCGATCGATTCTGTTTCCCATTCCGGATGAAACATATGATGGATTCCTTCTGCGATTCGGCCTGTCAGTCTGCCGCTCATTTTCCCTGATGTTACTGCTTCCTGATCCGAAAAGTGAAAAATCAGCATCATCCAGAAAACTGCTGCAAAAAACCAAAGATATCTGCTTTTGTATCTTATCTTCATCATCCTCTCCTGCACCGCATTTATGGCGTCGGAATCTCTTTTTCCAAAAGTTCTATTCCTTTCTGTACCTGATTATCCATGAGCTCATCGTATCCATCTGCTCTTTCTCCCAGATATTCATAATCCAGTTCCACATCCGGCTTAATCCCGATTCCGTGTATATTTTCTCCGTTTGGAGTAAAATATTTTGCAGTCGTTAATTTAATGGCGTCACCGTCTTCCAATTGAATAATAGATTGTACAACGCCTTTTCCAAAGGTCTTTGTACCAATCAGTGTACCGGCTTCAAAATCCCGGATGGCACCGGCCAGAATTTCAGAAGCGCTGGCGCTGTTTCCATTGATCAGCACGGCAATCGGACATGTGATCATTTGTTTCTCGTCAGACGTATAATCCTGACGTTTTCCGTTTTTATCCTGCATATATACGACAGTTCCTTCCGGCAGAAGATCATCCAAAATACCGGTTACAGAGGTAAGCATTCCGCCCGGATTATCCCGTACATCCAGCATCAGTCCCTGCATTCCCTGAGCCAGAAGCTCTTCTGCAGCCGCTTCAAACTGTTTCACGGTCGGTTCCCCAAACTCCATAATATGGATATATCCGATCTTGTCATTCAGCATACGATGTTCCACCGTAGGAAGATCAATGTTGGCTCTTTTTACATCAAATTCCAGAAAACCGCTCTCTCCCTCTCTGTAAATCTGCAGATGTACAGAGGTTCCTTCTTCTCCCCGGATATGTGTCACCAGATCTGACAGCTCCATGCTGACAGCTTCAATGTCTTCTACCATGACAACAACATCTCCGTCCCGCAAGCCGACTTCCTCTGCCGGAGTTCCCTCATATATATGCGTAATGGTCACCTGCATAGAATCCCGATCCTGGGAGAGTCCGGCGCCGATTCCATAATAATTCTGTGTGGCGCTGATCTGCATATCCTGATATTCCGTCGGCGTATAATACTGGGTATATCTGTCATCCAGCCCGCTTAGCAAACCGGCATATATTCCATTCGCCAGCTTTTCATCATCAATCTCATCATAAAAATACAAATGAATATATCCCAGCAATTCTGCAATCTTATTCTGTACCTCTTCCCCTAATACGCCGGTCCGCTCTTCTGTCTTACTTTCTCTTCCTTCAAAAACCAGGCGTCTGTCCATGACACTGGTCATAATAAACAGCGCCGCCGCTCCGGCCAGAACAGTCCCCAGTATACCGGTCAAAACACCTTTGGAAAATCGTCTGTCCCGTTTTGGTTCTTCGTCTGTTTTCTGATACGCTTCCATTTCTTCCATATCTGTTCTTATCCTTTCTACACTGTCTGAGAACGTGCCTGAAAATCATCTCTGCAAGCCGGCTTCTATAATCCTGCAGAAATCCATTTCCAGGCACGTTCCATTGAAAAAGTCCTATCATTTCATTATACGTTTCATTGATCCGTATCATTCCGGTATCTTTGGGCTCTATACATTCAAATGCTTTCGAATTGTAATCCGGCTGCCCAGAAAACCGATGCCGACGCCTAAAATCAAGGCCACCGGAACCAATGTATGAAATACACCCTTTGCCGGAACAAAAGAAATCAAATTACTTAAAAAGTTAAATTTCTCCTCAATATATACGATTAATTTGTTATATAACAGATATAAAAGCACCAATGGCAGCGATGCACCAATCAGTCCGATCAGAATTCCTTCTACAATAAACGGCGCCCGCACAAAAGAATCCGTCGCTCCGATCAGCTTCATAATTCCAATCTCATCCCTGCGGACTGCAATTCCCGTCGTTACCGTATTACTGATCAAAAAGATTGCTACCAAAAACAAAATCAGAATGATTCCTACCGAAATATAACCGATCAGACTGTTAAAATCCGATAAGGTATTGGCTACTGTTGCAGAATGACGCACCTCCCGTACGCCCTCCAATCCCTTCAGATAATCCACAAGCACCGGCTGCATGGAAACATCATTCATATAAATGGCATAGCTTGCAGAATTGGCAAGGGGATTATCATCTGCAAATCCTGCCGCCGCCTCTTCGCTTCCCTTAAAGTATTCTTCTTTAAACTCAGCCCAGGCTTCCTCCGCCGACAAAAATTTGCAGTCCGAAACCTCTGCACGCTGCCGGATTTCCTTGCCGATCGCCTCGATCTGCTCGTTTGAAATTCCCTCCTGAAAGAATACCGTAACAGCCACACCGGATTCTGCCTCTTTGACCATTGCCTGAAAGTTTGTAACAATGGCAAAAAACAGACCAAACAAAAAAATACAGGCTGACATCGTCGCAATAGATGCCAGAGAAAACATTTTATTCCTCCAGATATTATTGACACCCTGTTTAAAGGTATAACCAAGAGAACTAATCCTCATCGTATTCACCATTTACATCAGATATGATGACGCCTTTCTTTATCGTGATCACACGTTTATTCATTACTCTGACAATCTCCATATTGTGAGTAACGACTACAACGGTTGTTCCCCTTTCATTAATCTCCTCCAGCAGCTTCATAATCTCCCAGGCATTATTCGCATCCAGATTACCGGTAGGCTCATCCGCAAGCAGTATCTTCGGCTGGTTGATTAACGCCCTTGCAATTGCCACTCTCTGCTGCTCTCCTCCGGAGAGCTGTTTCGGATAAGATTTGTATTTTGCCGCAAGGCCTACCATAGAAAGCATCTGGGGCACCCGTTTCCTCGATTCTCTGACCGATGCTCCGATTACTCTTTGGGCAAATGCGATATTATCATATACATTCCGGTCCTTTAGCAGCCTGAAATCCTGAAATACCACACCCAGATTCCGGCGGAATCTGGGAACCTGCCTGTGTCCAATCGTATGTAACTTCCTGCCGTTAATCGTAATCACGCCCTCTGTAGGCTCCAATTCCTTTAACAGCAATTTAATCAGCGTCGATTTCCCGGAACCGCTGTCCCCTACAACAAATACAAACTCTCCCTCTTCGATTTCCAGATTTACATCATTCAATGCCGGAATCCCGGCAGAATAAGCTTTGCTGACGTGTTCTAACTTAATCATGCATGCCTCCTGATCTTAATAATCCATCGTCTCCATGTACTTCATATATTTTACAACCATAAGAGCGATCTTAAAGGTTATGGCATCTTCAAATACACGCAGATCCAATCCCGTACTTTTCTGAAGCTTATCCAGACGGTATACCAGGGTGTTCC
>CANODN010000029.1 GCA_947564765.1 uncultured Roseburia sp.
AAATTTTCAATCTGATATATTTACTGTTTCATCCCAAACCAATCATAACATTTGAAATAAATTCCTTCCCATCTGCATAAAACTCCGCAATCCCATGATGTTTTTCCGCAATGGCACGGACAGAAGAAAGACCGATCGCCATGCCGTCATCCTTTGTAGAGAAAAAGCGGCCGTTTTCTTCCTTCAAATTGCCGTCAAAGCTGTTTGCCATGGCGATATAAAGAGAGCCGGGGGTGTCTGTGTCGGCAGTAAGGTGAATATAACGTTCCGATTGCGGCAGAGATTTACAAGCATAGATGGCGTTATCCAGAAGATTCCCCAAAAGAATGCTCAAGTCAATGTCTGAAAGATCGGAGTTATCCGGAAGCTGAACCTGAAATTGAAGGTTGATTTCGTAATCGGCAGCAATATTTGCATAATAAGAAAGCAGAGCATTGATGCTGGCATTGCGGCAGAAATTGTGCGGTGTAAAGTGATCAAAAGAAGCGGAGAAATAATTGTCTGCATATTCTTTAAGCTGCTCATATTGCTCGTTGTAGAGCAGATCGCTCATTGCGGCAATGATATGACGAAAATCATGGCGCATACGGCCGGTCTGTTCCATATAAACCTTGAGAGACTGATATTGAGACATCTGCATTTCATACATCAGAGCCGTTTTTTCTGCCAGATATTTTTCGGAAGCGGTTTTGGCTATCTGATAAAACATCACCAGAAACAGGATGAAAAACAGAAAAAGACAGGTTTCGATAATCAGATACAGAAGAAAAATTCTGCCTACGGAAACATTGGCATAATCTTCCGGCAGCATGCTGAGATTACAAAAGGCAATTAATGCGGGAACGATGCACATGATATGCCATAGCGGTTTGGAATGAAAATTTTCAAACAGCCAGATTAATTTGTACCGAATAAGATAAAAGGCCAATGAAATAAGAAGACTGATCAGATATTGTACAGCCAGCCCATAAGAATAACCTTGTACGTTTTGAGCGGGATTTAATTTTGCATCTGTAATATCGCCTGCAAGGCCTCCGAAGGAGAGGGCGGCTATGGTACACAGAAACATAAATAAAAGTTTTAGCCGGTCCAGGTTCACCTTGCGGAAATATAAGAATATACAGATCAGCATAGCCGGAATGAAAAAAGTATTGGTCGAGCAGTTGTTTCGAACGGAGAGATAGCCAAAACCAAAGCAGAAGACGAAAACGAAGACGGTAAGATAGGGATAAAATCTTCTGGAAGGGACATTGATCCATTTTGTTACAGGCATCAGGCAGATAAAAACACCGGGAACGATAACAAATAATTCCACAGCTTTGTTTAATATTGGAAAATCATTCATAGGGCGCCTCCTTTTGAGACTTTTTCTGTCCGAAGTGCAAACTGCCTTGTAATGTAGGCTTGTTGTAAGGAGGCTTCTTTTTTTCGGTTCAATGGGAAAGAAGTGCCGTCTTTCAGGCGGCAGGTTAAATGTTCCATGGAAACGACATAATCCAAATTGACCAGAACACCCCGGTTGATAATTAAAAAGCGGCCGTCGTCCTTTAAGTCATCTGCAAGACGGGAAAATGACATACGGCAGCGGTAGTGCTTGTCTGCATGAAGTTCGATATAGTTAGAATCTGCCGTTACATAGAGGATATCAGAATACAAAACAGCAGCAGTCTGTTTTCCAAGAGGAAGTTCCAGAAAAGGCTGTTTTTTTGCATAGAATTTGGAAACATCGTCCAAAACACGGTACAAGGTCTGTTCATCCAGAGGTTTTTCCAGATAACCAAAGGCATGAACTAAAAAGGCGTCTGCCATGTGTTCCGTACTGGAGGTGAGAAAAATCAAGAGACAGTTGACGTCTGCCCTTCGAAAAATCTGTGCAGTGGAAATTCCATCTGCTCCTTCCATGAAAATATCCAGAAATACAACATCAAAATGCTTGTGTCTGGAAGAAGACAAAAAATCCTCACCATTTGCAAACAAATCGTATTCCAGAGACATTTCTTTGTCGGTAAAGTAGCGCAGAATACTCTTTTTTAAGTTTTCTCTGTCTTGTTTTACATCGTCTACAATCGCAATTTTCAAAGGGGGATGACTCCTTCACTATAAAAATTTCTTCTTTATTATAATATAAAAGGATATGAATTTCCATGAGATATCATTTCCATTCGTCCCTAAAATCTGCCGTTCGTCCCTAAATGATTGTATTTTGCATTCTTTTTTCAAATAATAAATCTGTTGTATTTTAAAATTTATATTTCGAGAGGAGTCATGCAAAATGAGAAGAAAGAATACTGCAAAGATACTGGCGTTTATGACTGCAGTATGTGTCTTTTCCCAGACACTGCCGGTTTTTTTGCAAAGTAGTGCAAAAAATCTGTCGGGGGGGGGTAAAACCGTAATTGAATTTGCAGGATTCAATGTCTATGGGGCAGAAGCGGTTTCTGCGGCAAGTCCGGCAGATGCCTTAATTGGTGAGAGGTTTGAAGTAAACGGTATCGGCTATAAGAAACTGACAGAAGATACGGTGTCGCTTGTGGATTGGGAAGGCGCAGTGGGAGACATTACAATACCCGAGAAGGTTCCCGGTACAGAGCTTACCGTTGTTTCCATTGGCAGCGGCGTTTTCAAAGACAATGCACAGATTTATCAGGTGGATATGCCGGATACGATTACCGATATCGGTGCATCTGCATTTGAAAGTGCATCCTGGACAACGATTACAAAGCTCCCGGCAAATCTGATTTCGATAGGAGAAAGCGCGTTCTGCGCAGCCTGCCGTCATACCGGAATGGAGGAATACGACCTTGTGATTCCGGATTCCGTTACCTCAATTGGCAAAAGGGCGTTTGCCAGCCAGAACTATATTCGAAGCGTAACACTTCCGGCGAATCTGACAAGATTAGAAAAGGAAACATTTAGAGACTGCGAAAAAATGACAGAAATTACATTTCCAGAGCATTTAAAAAGCATAGGAAGTTATGCTTTTTTAAACTGTAAAATGCTGGGTAAATTAGACCTGCCCGACAGTCTGACAGAAATCAAAAGCAGTGCATTCAGCAAATGCACCTCTCTTACAGAGATAACCTTGCCGGAACAGATGACAGAATTAGAAGGAGGCCTGTTTTCCGGCTGCAGCAGTCTGGAAAGTGTTACGCTGCCTGCAAATCTTACCAAAATCAATAGCAATGCGTTTGGAGAATGTAGTGCTTTAAAAGAAATCAGAATACCAGAAGGTGTGACAAGACTAGACGCCGGATGGTTTAATAAGCTGGAAACAAATCCTGTAGTGTATCTGTCCGGACCTCTGTCCTATGTACATGTGTGGTTTTGCGGAACAGAGTATTCCTATCGCCCCAAATGTAATCTGGAAATCCACTGTGTAGACGAAGCCTCTGCAGCCAGGCTGTTTAGTGTGGGACATAAAAATATAAAGGTAAACGGCGCGGCATATGAACCGGAAGAGGCAGATATGCAGTTTGACTATGAAGGCTTTACCTATGTCATTTTAGATTCCGAAAAGAAACTGGTTCGTTTGAAAGGAAAAAGCGCGGATGCAGAAAAAGTTACCGGAGAATTGATCATTCCCGAGAAAGTGAGGGATACGAACGAGACAGAATATACAGTAACGGAAATCGGATACCGGGCGTTTCCAGGCTGGAAAATAACAAAAGCAGTATTTCCGGATACGATTGTCCATATTGAAAAAGAGGCGTTTGAGAATTGTACGACGTTAACAGAAATGAATCTGCCGGCAGGACTGGTCAGTCTTGGCAGCTCTGTATTTAAAGGATGTACCGGTTTAACGGGAAGTCTGACGGTGCCGGATAGCTGTATCGATATATACAATGGATTGAGCGGCACCGGCTATTCTGAGATTATATTGTCAAAAAACATTACAAAGCTTACGGACAATGCGCTTGCCGGATGTAAAAATCTAAAAAGCGTTACACTTCCTGACAATCTCAGGAAAATCGGGTTCGGAGCATTTCAAAATCTGACAGAACTTGAACATGTTAATACGCCTGAACATTTGGAAGAAATTGACGAGATTGCATTCAAAGGCTGCACAAATCTGAAAAATGCGCCTCTTTCCGACGAGCTTGTCTATATCGGACCGAATGCATTTGACGGCTGTACGTCTTTGGCAGGAACGCTTGTGATTCCGGATTCCGTGGAAGTGATCATGGAGGGGGCATTTAACGGTTGTACCGGTTTGTCCGGCATACAGGCAGGAAACGGTTTAAAGCTTTTGACATACGGTGCACTGCCGGATGTGGAAAGCGTAATAACCTATGACAGCCGGGTGCTGGATATATTAAGGCTGAATACAGACTGTACGGGAGATGAAGCGAAACTTTTCTGGGACGGCAAAAGTGATATTCCGGCAGGTGCGCAGATATGGGTCAAAGACGATCTTGTAATTTCAGGCAGCATAACAATCGGAGCAGGCGCTGCGGTAATGATTACACCGGATGGCTCGGTAACGGTTGCAGAGGATGCAGAGCTGACGATAGAAGAGGGAGGAAGGCTTGAGATTTCTGCGGGTGCATCGGTGACAATAGACGGCGCATTGACGAACAACGGAAGTATCGAAGGAGATGGTGAAATTACCGTCAGCGGCATATTGACAAACGGCGGAAGTATCGAAGGAACCGGCGGACTTACAGTAGAGGGTACGCTGACAAACAATGGAAGTATAGAAGAGTCTGGTGAAATTACTATCAGCGGCGAGCTGACAAACAGCGGAACCATGGAAGGAACCGGCGGACTTACGGTAGAAGGCAAGCTGACAAACAATGGAAGTATAGAAGAGTCTGGTGAAATTACTATCAGCGGCGAGCTGACAAACGGCGGAACCATAAAAGCATCTGGTGCAATCACGGTGGATGGGACGCTGACAAATGGCGAAAGCATAATAGAAAACGGCGGGCTTACGGTAAACGGTACGCTGACAAATAACGGAACTGTCGAAGGAAGCGGGAAACTAACCGTAGACGGTACACTGGAAGGAACCGGCTCATTCGGAGACGGAATGCAGATGATGTTTTCCCTGACAAAAGAAATGGTGGCGGATACAGATGATGTAGTCTACAGCGTAACGCCCAGTGCGCCGGAGCCGGAGGTTTCCGTTTCTCTGGGAACGAAAAAAATCATCTTCGAAAAAGACGCCGACTTTACATACAGCTATGCAGATAACACCATGCCAGGACTTGCAGAGCTTACCGTTACGCCGAAAGAAGGCGGAAGACTGAAAGGAAATTCCGTAACCAAGTCATTTACGATTCAAAAAGCAGGACAGAGCGCACCGCAGGAATGCATTCTTACCTTCGAGCAGAACGATGACGGAAAAACATTCACTGCCGTTATTGCAGAAATCGAAGGCGCCGAGTACAGTTTTGACGGTGAAACATGGTCAGAGGAAAATAAAAAACAGGATTGCCAGCCGGAAACAGAGTATACCGCTTATATACGGATGAAAGAAACAGAGACGCATACAGCAAGTCCGTATGCAGAAAAGACAATGATTGCCCCGAAACTGCAGACAACAGAGGTAAAACCGCCGGTGACGCAGGAAAAAGAGCTGGCAGCTCCGGAGATCCAATCCTTAAAGGCTGTGGCGGGAAAGGCCGGTGTATATATACAGGTCGAAGTAACGCCTGTTGCAGATGCAGACAGATACGAAATTTACCGCGTTGCAGGAACGAAGACCACGCGCATCGGGACCACAGCGTCAGGACAGACCATGCTGCAGGATGAAAATCCGGTGAAAAGCGCAAAATACTATGCTGTGGCGGTTTCAGGAGATGGTAAATTAAAGAGCAAGGCCGGAGGACAAAAGGAAATCAAGCTTTCCAAGGCAACAAAAATCAAAAAGGTTTCCGCGTCATCCAAAGGAATTACAATTACCTGGAAAAAGGTAAAAAATGCAAAGAAATATGTATTATACCGTTCTACAAAAAAGAATTCCGGGTACACGAAAATTAAAACACTTGGAAAGAAAAAAGTAAGCTATGTGGATAAGAAGGCGAAGAAAAGAAAGAAATACTATTATAAAGTAGTTGTTCTTACAAAATCCCAGCCGAGTCTGATGAGTAAGGCATCGAAAAAAGTGAAGCGATAAAAAATTGTAATAAAAAAGAGGCTGAAAGACGAAAGTCATTCGAGCCTCTTTTCTTAAAAACCTGTCCATCCCACATAAAGGATATGAGTTTATTTAAGTAACGTTTTCGTTTAATCTCCATAGCAACCTCCATTGAAAACTTACTCCTAATATAGTGCTACTTTTTAATAGGATTATACACCTTCGGCATATAAATAGCAAGAACGCCATGTCATGGCGGATTCAAAATAGTAAGATAAAATTACTTTTTAATTAAAATAGAATAGACAAAATATGATATTTATTGACAAATATTTTTTCCCATTCTATAGTGGATGGTATAGAAAAGAAAGATACCTGCAAATGTTTCATTATGGAGAGAAGGGATTGAAGTGGAAAGAAATTTTATAGAAAAAGCAACATTTACCGAGGTGTATCGTTTTTTGAAGGATAAACCGGATAATGAGATATTTCAATGTTTTAAGAGTTTGTTTGGTGTCGCACTTTTGTTTTTTCCAGCATTAATGTGCCGGGATACAGCAATGATTACGGAAATAGCCACCGGAGCTACGCTTGCCGGAGCAGGGGCCGGCGCAATTGTCGGCAACGCGGCAAAGAATGCCTTTGCATTGTTTCAAAAGAAAGATCACAGCGATTACGGAACCAGATATGAGCAAATGCAGATAGCACAGGTCATGCTTGTTTATGCGGCTTATTTTGATACAATCAGCCAATGTCTGCCGGATGAAAATGGTGAAATCAGCATTACTTCTGATATAAAACGGAAAATTTCCCAGGAAGGCTTGCAGGCATATTTTAAGAAAATGGAAGAATCGGCACAGCAGAAAAGAAGTATGCCTAAGCTGTTTGAAAACGAACTTGCTCTGCCGGACCCAACGCAACCGTTTTCCGGATATAAAAAGGAACTGAGGCGGTTTTATGAAGCATTGAATAGTGAGTTTACGAAATTTTTTGACGAACTTTCTTTTTGGAAGGAGCTTGTACAGTCGCAGGATTCCATAGACAGAGAGCAAAGGGAATTTTTTTCCGATTTACTGAGCGGACTTCCGCAAAAAGCTTTGAGTACCTATGAGAAGCAATATTTTGAATTGGCAAAAGAATTTCCGGAATTTGAGATTTGGGCGAACCATACAGAGCATGACCGTTTTGCGGTGCAGATTGATGTCGGATTTAAGGAAATAAGAGAAGAGCTTGATAAATTGCGTCAATACATCGCGAATAGCGGGAACGAAGCATTTGATACGCTTATGCACTATCAGACCAGGTACGCAGATTACATCAGAGAACCGGTGATTGAACATAAGGAAAACGGCTTTGCTGAAAAAATAATATTTCCTTCCAAAAAGGATATTTTTATACCACAGGCATTTCAGTCCCTTACCTATCATAAAGATATGCGGCTGGAGCAGAATGATACATGGGAAAAAGCATTTTCGGGAGAAGACATCGGGCGGTATGTCAGCAGCGTTCTGCGGCATCCGAAGTATGGAGAATCTCCCATGTTAATTCTGGGGCTGCCAGGCGCGGGAAAAACGCTTCTCTGCCATATGCTTGCCGCGCAGATTTTATCGGCGGAATATTATGTGATGATTATCCGGCTGCGGGATGCGGCGGCGGAAGATACCATTATAAAACAGATTGACGCCCAGATCGAGCAGGATTTCGGAGACGACTGCAGATGGAAAGACATAAGAAAGGCTTCTCTGGATAAACCCATGCTGTTGATTTTTGACGGATATGACGAGCTGCTGCAGGCAAGCGGTAAAACCTATGCCGACTATCTGAATAAGATTGCAGAATTTCAGGAACTTCAGAGATCTACTTATCATGTGATTGTCCGTTGTATTGTAACAAGCAGAGTGACTTTGATTGATAAGGCGTCCATTCCCGACAATTGCCATGTTCTCCGGCTTTGTGACTTTGACGATGAGAGAATTTCGATTTGGAGTGAGATCTGGAATCAGGCAAATGCCTCGTATTTTGCTGCGCATCAGCTACACAGATTTGAAATTGTCTCCTCCGGCAAAATCAGAGAGATGGCAGGGCAGCCGTTGTTACTTCTTATGCTGGCGTTATATGAAATGAACGGGAACCGTCTGGAGGAACAGAAGGATATCAGCCGGGCAGAGCTGTATTATAAATTGATATGGGATTTTGTTGTTCGGGAAAAAGAAAAGGAATCCAGTTTCCGTCAGTTGGAAAAAAAGAAACAAGAAGATGCAGTCCGGACAGGCTTTCGCTATCTGGGAATTGCAGCGCTTGGGATGTATAACCGCCGAAAGCTTTATATACGGACAAATGAACTGAATCGGGATATTGCTTTTCTGATAAAAGAGAAAAGTTCTTTTGATGAAACAGACGAAAATGCACTGGAAGAGGGAGAGCAGCTCGTAGGAAGCTTTTTCTTTATTCACAGCTCTAAGTCTACTATACAGACAAACAACGGTCAGACACAGATTGCGGCATATGAATTTTTACATAATACATTTGGCGAATTTTTAACGGCTTATTATATTCTGGATACGACATTTCGCCTCATAAAACGGCAGCTTAGGGACGAGGAAGAAGGAGAAATGTTCAGCTGGCCTGAAAAATTAAAAAAAGAATGGCATACAAGCCTTGCTTATGCACCGCTTTTTACAAGGCCGGTAGTGTTGAATATGATATACGAGCTGTCAGGAATCATGGCAGAAAAGCACGGTATCGATGCTGTAAAAGCGCGGGCGGCATTGGACTGTTTATTTAAAAAGGAGATACAGAGCATCATTACGGGAGATATTTTTGCGGATTTGAACGGCACCCTGAATATGCAGGGCAATCCCCTCAGACATCCGGAGCTGATGCTGCATGTGGCATCTTATAGCGTCAATTTAATTTTGCTGCGGATGACGGTCTGCTCCGGTTATTTCATCTTTACAGACAAAATCGGCTCCATCGCAGACTGGAAGAAGCTGACGCATATCTGGCGGTACGCATTTTCGGAAGAGGAGCTGGTGCGCCTGTCCTGTTTTCTCAATCTGGAACATACGGATCAGTGGTATAAGCTTGCGTATCAATATGATGAAAAAGCGGAAGACCAGACTGCCGCTTTTTCAAAATTAGATAAAATGTGCCGGATATCAAATGCGCTGGGGGAGGATGCGGCATACGCTGTTTTTTGCGCCGCGGATGGTTCTGTCAATCAGAATGTTTATAATATTCTCGATAAAGAGAACATACGGATGGGAACACAGTGTGCGTTGAGAGAAGTCGCAGGATGCCTGCTGGTATTTGAAATCAATGAGAGAAAACTGACAATTTCCCTGGACAATCTTCGCAGCTGCTGTAAAAAAGAGGGAGACGCCTTTGGCATGTATATTTATTGTTCCCTGCTGCGCGCACTGATAGACCGGCATAAGATAAGTACGAGATATTTGACGAAGCTGTTGAACAGAGATATTTTTCGTGATTTGAACAGCTCTCTTATAGAGGAAGAGCATAGCCGCAGATGGATTTTTCTGGGTATGATATTCCAGGAAATTTTCAGATGTATCTATAGCTTGCCCAGTCAGGAACGGATAGATTTGCTACAGGAATTTATGGAATATTACAGCTATGAAATTCGGTGCTTTCACAATGGAATGCGTTATATGAAGGATATTAGAAGATCCATTTCCGACAGTTTTTTGCTTTTCTGCAAAGCAATGCAGTCTGAAATTAAAAAAAGCCGGTATAAGCATCTGGGAGAAATCTACTATGAATTTATAAGAAGAATTGTTCAAGACAGAGAATTTATCCGTGAAAATCTTTCCTGGCGGGCCAGAACAGAGGGGATACGGGTATGTCAGGCTTTAAAGGAAATCGGAGAAGAAAAATACAGTATCCAGGCTTTTGGGATTTTTATTCAGCAAATAAGCCCCAAATTCGGAGGCGTCATTCCCAAGGAATCTGAGCGGTCATTTTTCTGCGCATTGATCGAATGCTCTTATTGTATGATGAAAGGACCGGAGAGTATAGAACTTATGATATATGGACAGCTGATCGAGCCGTTTTTTGAGCGGGTAGATATTGTCCGGACATTGATGCCTTCGGATGAAAAATCTCTGTATAGTCTGCTTTGTATGGTATATGATATTCGTTCGAAAACAGATTACGTAATGACTATTAACTGGATATTTGAATTGCTTTGCGGCGTCAGAGATTATGGAAAGAAAATGTCTCGGCGGATTTTAGGGAAAATAAAAGAATATGCAGTTCTTGAGGAGAATCAGGAGCTTATGCTTGCGGTGGAAAACGTGTGGGAGAAAGACAATAAAATATAAAAAATTTTTCATGGGGATTCTATTGTACAAATAACTATGAGAGGGGCGTTTGCTGGATTGGCAAAGCCTCTCATTTTTATATATTCAGAATGCATTTTGCATAATTCAAAATAAAAGGCAGCAGAGAGGAATTGTAATAATTCACAAAAATTAAGTAGAAAACCCCAAATTATTATGCTATACTGAACACATATCTACAGTTTTAAGAAGGAGAAGGGAGAAAAATATGCAGATAAAAAGAGTTACAAAGATGCTTTCGGCAGTCTTATCGGCAGCAATGCTTATTACTTCTGTTCCGGGGACGCTGTTGGCAGATCCCGTAGTGTCGGCAGAGGCTGATGAGACAACAGAAAAAGGGAACCCGTTGAGGCTTTGGTATAATACGGCGGCGACTGACTGGCAGCAGCAGACGCTTCCGATCGGAAATGGTGATATCGGAGCCAATATTTACGGAGGAATTGTAAGTGAACATCTGACGTTTAATGAGAAAACGCTCTGGACGGGAGGTCCCAGTGAGTCAAGACCTGATTATAACGGAGGAAATCTGGAAAACGTAGGAAGGGAAGGCGAGCTGGTAAAAGAGATACAGGAATTGTTTGCAGCAGGAAGTTCATCAGCATCTTCAAAGTGTGGGAGTTTAGTAGGAGCAGGATCAGATGGCGGATACGGTGCGTATCAGGCCTGGGGAGATATTTATTTTGATTACCAGGGAATTACGGCTGCAGGCGCTTCAGATTATGTCAGGGATCTTGATCTTGAAACGGCATTGTCTACCGTTCGCTTTCAGGCAAATGATACACAGTATACCAGAGAGTATTTTGTCAGCAACCCGGATAATGTTCTGGCAGCCAGACTTACGGCAGACGGCAGTGCAAAATTAAATGTAAATGTTCGGTTCACATCAAAGCAAGGATCAACAGCTGTAGCTTCCGGTGACACCCTTGTAGTTGCAGGAAGTGTTTCTGATAATCAGCTGCAGTATGATTCTGTTTTAAAAGTAGTAAATAGTGGAGGATCTGTAACGGCAAACGGTGCCCAGCTTGAGGTTCGGAATGCAGATTCTATTATAGTGTATGTATCTGCTGCAACAGATTACAAGAATGAGTATCCCGTGTATCGTACGGGAGAGGATGCGGCAACACTTCATAATAGAGTAAAAGCCGATGTGGATGCGGCAGTTGAAAAGGGATACGATAATGTAAAAACAGAACATGTTGCGGATTATAGAGAGCTGTATTCCCGTATGACATTAGATATCGGCGCAGTTGTTTCGGATAAACCGACGGATGAGCTGCTTAGCGCATATAAAGCCAATACAGCAACCGAAGCAGAGAGAAGACAGTTGGAAACCATGCTCTTTCAGTTTGGACGGTATTTGACAATTGCATCTTCCAGAGAAAATTCACAGCTTCCTTCCAATCTTCAGGGAGTGTGGAACAATTCCAATTCTCCCAGCTGGGCATCTGACTACCATATGAATGTAAATCTTCAGATGAATTACTGGCCGACGTATGTAACCAATTTGACAGAGTGCGCAGACCCATTGATTCGTTACGTAGATTCCTTGCGTGAACCGGGACGGGAAACGGCTCGGATATATGCAGGAATTGAGAGTACAAGCGAAAATCCGGAAAACGGATTTATGGCACATACACAGAACACGCCCTTTGGCTGGACCTGTCCCGGCTGGGCATTTTCCTGGGGCTGGTCTCCGGCGGCAGTACCATGGATTCTGCAGAACTGCTGGGATTATTATGATTTTACCAGAGATGAAGAGTATCTGACAGAAAATATTTATCCGATGATGAAAGAAGAAGCGACGCTTTATGATCAGATGCTGATCACAGATGCAGAGGGAAAATTGGTGTCATCTCCATCCTATTCACCGGAACATGGACCATATACAAGCGGAAATACATACGAACAGGTATTGATCTGGCAGCTTTATGAAGACGTGATTGAAGCGGCAGGAATCGTAGGAGAAACCGATACAGAAAAGGTGGAAGGCTGGAAATCCAATCAGAGCAATTTAAAAGGGCCCATTGAAATCGGGACTGACGGACAGATCAAAGAATGGTATACAGAGACTACGCTTGGAAGTGTTGGAGGAGAAGGATACGGTCACAGACATATTTCACACATGTTGGGACTGTTTCCGGGAGATATGATTTCAGAAGAGACACCGGAATGGCTGGAAGCAGCAAGGGTTTCCATGAATAACAGGACAGATGAAAGTACCGGCTGGGGAATGGGACAGAGAATCAATACCTGGGCACGGCTTGGAGATGGCAACAAAGCATATAAGCTGATTACAGATTTGTTTAAAAACGGTATCTATGCAAATCTCTGGGATACGCATCCGCCGTTCCAGATTGACGGTAATTTCGGTTATACTGCCGGACTTGGCTTTTGTC
>CANODN010000030.1 GCA_947564765.1 uncultured Roseburia sp.
AGTAATCCCTTTTACGATAAATTCCCACAGTCAGCGGATAGGATAAAGCAAATATAACCTTTCGGGAATAAATCTCAGTCTGTTTCGTCGCAACTTCATAAGCAAGAACGCCTGCAAATATAATCGTACAAAACGTAACCGAGGTATTTATTTCCTGAAAATGCCCTCTTCTTAAAATTCCTGTATAAGGTTCAAAAAAGAATACGACGCAGATATCGATCAGCACCATGACAATCGCCAGTCTTTCATATGGTTCATTGGAATATGGCAGATGCCAGCCGAGACGCATCACATATGCAGCAATCAAAGCAATCTGTAAGCATATAATATCCAGAATGGTAAAGTCCAGATGCTTTAACCAGCTTTTTTTCTCCCTTTTATACATATCTTTTTCCCTCTATCGCTTTGCCTGTTTCAGATTGTGCAGATAAAGCCAGCTCCTGGCATAATCCTTCCGTTCTTCCTCCGTCATATGCCCTGCTTTTTCATAGGGAAGCTTGGTTTCTGCCATCTGCGCTTCTCCGCACTTAAAACATTCCACATTTTTTCTTCTTGATACTACCCGAATCCAACCGCAGCTCGGGCAAATATACACTTTCATCTCTTCAAATCCCCTAATAATTCATCTCTGTGTATCCGAATCGTCTGAAGTTCCATTTCAAAATCCTGCCGGTTCTTCTGTCCCATGGTTTTGAGTATTAATCCTGAGAAAAATGCCTGCATCGCTGCCAGCATGGAAAAACCGCATACGATCAGTGTCGGAAAATGAGGCACCAGTCCTGTCTTTGTATAATCAATAATCACCGGTATCATAAATACAACCGCAAGCACGGCAAGAACAACCGCAAGCAATCCGAAAAAATTCATAGGCTTATAGGTCTGATACATTCTTGCAATTGTCCGAAGCACCCGGAATCCATCGGAAAAGGTATTCAGCTTGGAAACACTCCCCTCCGGCCTGTCCCGGTAATCAATGATCACATTTTCCACCTGCATATTTTTGTCCGCCGCATGGATGCTCATCTCTGTTTCAATTTCAAATCCTTTGGATAAAACAGGAAAGGATTTTACAAACAGATAGCTGAACGCCCGGTAACCCGTCATCATATCCTTAATATCTGCATCAAACAGCATATTAATGCTTTTACGCACCAGGGAATTACCGAAATTATGAAACGCTCTCTTATTTTCTGTAAAATAAGTAGAAGAAAGCCTGTCCCCTACTACCATATCTGCATTCTGTTCAAAAATCAAACGGATCATCTCCGGCGCCGCTTCTGCCGGATACGTATCATCTCCGTCAATCATGATATAACATTCTGCATCAATATCCCGGAACATCCTGCGGATCACGTTGCCCTTCCCCTGCTTATATTCATAGCGGACAATGGCTCCTGCCTGCTTAGCGATCCTGTCTGTTCCATCTGTTGAATTGTTGTCGTAGACATAGATCACTGCCTCCGGCAGAACCTGCTTAAAATCTTCTACTACTTTTTGAATTGTCCTGCTCTCATTATAGCAGGGAATCAATACCGCTATTTTGTCCATGTCAGACTTCCTTCCATTTTCTCATCTTATGATATACACAATATATCTCTATTATAATCTGTACGGCCAAAGTAATCAACAGTGCAATCACAACTCCGTCCATCGAATATTTTTTTACAAATACTATGGATGCCAGAAACGAAGATACTGCTCCGCCGATTCCTACAAAAAGCTGCCCTTTGATCTCCCTTAACACCGTACACACCGGAAACAGACAGGCATTGACACTGATCATCAGCGTAGAAACGATAATCGGAATAAATAAATACACATAAGGGCGGATCTCTTCTTTGAAAGCCAATACCAAAAACCATTCCCCCAGCCATGCCGAAACAAGAATCGCCAGAATGGAAAGAAGAAAAAAGACAACCGCCACCCGTTTCAGAATCTGCTTAAATCCCCTTTTGTCATTTTCCTGCAGACGATCCGCCAAAGGCGTGATAAGAGGAACAAAAATTGTAGAGGCTCCTACCTGTACAATCATGCTAGGGGTCGCAACAGAACTGTAATAGCCCAGCGCTTCATCTCCAAAATACATCTGCAGAAAATATTTCGGAAATGAAATGGAAAGATTATTGGTCATTGCCACGATAGCAAGGGGCAGCATGGCAAACATCAATTTCTTCACGGCCGCTTTGTCTGCTTTAGAATCCTTTGGAATAAAGCCCTCTGCAATTCTTCTGTCATAAAAAACCGCTACCAGAAACGTGGTGATCATCATCGTTCCCACAGCACAAACCAGATTTTTCGTCAGATATAAAACACCGCAGAAGGACGCCAGCATCAAAACGCCTCTGGCGATATAAGAATAGCAGATATAATCCATACGGCCGTTTTTCTGGTCAATGCCATGATACACGTCAATCCAGGCTTCCTCACATTTATACAGCATATACAAAAGGATTACGCCCCATTGATAGGAGGTATAATGATTCACACACAATCCCGCCACGCAAATGGAACATGCAATCACTATGGCAATCAGACGCGACCGGACATACGTCCTGTCTGAATATTCCCCCACCACATCTGACACCTGATACTGTCTTGTATTAAATAATGCCAGAATCGCAAATGCGGCTGTAAATGTCATGGCAAGCCCGTAAACACCGCTGTCTGTATAACCGGAAAGCCTTACCACCAAAAGCGTGGTAAGCCATTGACATCCATAATAAAACATCGTGCCAAAACTGTTATAAAAAATATTTGCCAGTGTTGATTTTTTCTCCATCGTAACTGCTTCCTTCTGCCCTTCTCTATATGTCCATAGAATAATCTGCTCTGTGCAGTGTCAAATTCGGATTGTAATAGGGATCTCCTGCTTTGATCTCCTGCTCCCATTTTTTCTGAAACCGCTCGATCTCTCTTTGGAACCTCGCCTGTTTTTCCATGGTATCCTCATATCCTCTGGATTTCGACTCATAATGATACAGCTTTGCGTAGGGATTCCACAAAATCCGATAGCCCGCCGCCCGTATCTTCATACAAAAATCCACATCATTCAATGCCACTACAAATTCTTCTTCCATTCCGCCGACTTCCTCGAATACGGAACGTCTTACCATAAGGCATGCTCCCGTTACGGCGCTCACTTCTCTCTCACACAGAGAAAACGGATAATATTTTTCATCCCGGTCCGTAAGGCTCCAAAGCGCATGGGCTGCAAATCCACCCATGCCGATAATCACGCCTCCGTGCTGGATTGTGGAATCTCCGTAATAAAGCATCGCTCCCGCCGCGCCCACACCCGGTTTTAAAACGGAGGCTGCAAGCTGCCGCAATGCGGCTGCTTCTATAAATTCCGTATCATTATTTAAGAAAAGGAATAATTCTCCCTTCGCACTTTTTGCGGCAAAATTATTGATCGCAGAATAATTAAATCCGCCTTCCCATGTAACAGTATGAATCCTGTGATCTTCTGCCATAAGCCTGTCATAACGGACAAAGGTTTCCGGGTCCTCACTGTTATTCTCCGCAATAATCACCTCGTAATTCCGGTAATCGCTCTTTTTCAAAGATTCCAGACAAAGTTCCAGATCTTCCATATGATCTTTATTCGGAATGATAATACTAATCAAAGGCTCTTCTTTCATTTCCTCTTCCACATGGAAAAATCCCGGCACGTCTGATTCGATCACCTTTCCGGATATCTGTTCCGACTCCATATAATGCTTCAGACAAAGGCTGTTTTTCCGGCCTCTGCTGCGGACAAAGGAGCCGGCCTCTGCTTTTGATACAAAATTGGAAAACAAGGGCTTTGGAATATGAAAAATGTGCTCTGCATACCGGAATGCCTGCAGAGAAAGATCATACCCGTCATTCCCCAAAAGATATATCTGCTCCCTCTCCTGAACCAGTTTTTCCAAAAGACTTCGTTTCAGAACATACAAACGTCCCAAATACGGGAAATTTAAAAGCATCTGCAAATCTGCGTCCGGTTTAAAAAACGGACGAAATCTCTTTTTTCCATCCCAGTTATCCTCATCCGTATAGATCAGATCCGGCCAAGCCGTGTTCTTTGGACGAATTCTGCTTACAAACGCCGGATACGCTCCGGCGGCCGCCTTTGACACCTCATAAAGATACTCCGGAAGTACATGAATATGTTCTTCCGCAAACACAAAATAATCTCCTTTATGTTTTGAAAGCAGCTCGGTCACTGTCATCTCTTCGGTAAGCTTCACAAAGGAAATCCGGCCACAGGTCTGTCTTCCCCAGCCTGCTCTGTCAAAATCCTGATCACGCTTTGATACAATTACAAAAGAAAACCGATTGGAAAGGCCATCCTCCCTCTGGGCTTTCAGATCTGTTTTGGACGCGCTGTTTTTTCTGCACCAGGTCATATACTCCGACTCTTCACTGACAGAAATCCCCAGCTTTTTTAATATCTTTTTGAACGTATAGGATACGCCGTAATATTTCAGATAATATACTGCCTTCTGAAATTTATTTTTTCCTTCTAAATCAAAATCGCTCAGCATGCTCTCTCCTATTTTCTCCTCCAGTATTTCTCAAGGGAAAGATTTTTATTGTAAAAAGGATCTCCCGCTGCAATCTGCGGTTGATACGCGGTCCATAATCTCTGAGCATCCGCCGCCTGCAGCTCTCTATGATATTCTTCTTTTGAGATCCTGCACAATGCATAGGGGTTTAATACAATCTGCTTCTCCTTTTTCCGAAGCATAAAGCAGATTTCCAAAATGTTTCCAAACGTATTCTTCCCGCTGCACTGCTTCCAAAGCCCTATCAGCTCTTCTTTTCCTGCCATACAGGCACAGCCGGACACTGCGGAAATATTGTGGGCATAATAATTACGCCCCATATATCCCGGCGCGTCATAACGCCCGCCCCGGTTTACCTCCAGCGCCAGCGCATCGGCAGAATTTCCGATTACGATATCTGAGCTTAAAATCAGCCCTTTTTCGTCTAACACCTGCATCCCGGTTATTCCCACATCCTGCCGCTGGGTAAACATCAAAAGCTCCTCCATAAACGCAGGCGTAAGAGGCGTTATGCCCGCTGCAAGTATCAGCAGATACTCTCCCTTCGCCTGCTGCAGCGTGTCGGAAAGCTCCTCTTTGGATAGAGCATAATACATCTTATAATTGGGATAAGCAGAAAGTTTTTCCACCGCTGCCGCCGTATGAGCGACTTGCGTCAGATTTCCTTCGCTTCCGTCAATGATCACCGAAATCTCCGGTGTTTTTATCTCATATTTCATCCGGTAATGGGTTTTGCAGATCTGCGCGCTGTGCACCTTTGCCGGATAACCCCGCCTGCGCTCCGCCTCCTGCACGGCTCTTCTGCCTGCCGCAATTGCATAGGATTTGGAATCCAGATTCATGGAGGTGGACATTTTATGACACCGCCAGAAATACAGCACCTTTGGTATGTGACAGACCTTTTCTGCCGCATCGGTAAGCCGCATGATCATATCATGATCCTGACTTCCATCATATTCTGCCCGGAACATGCCCACCTGTTCGGTAAGCTCTTTTTTAAATACGCTCAAATGACAGATATAATTCACGCCTCTTAAATTGTCCACAGAAAAATCCGGCTTGAAATGATAGGTTACAATATTTTCAAGCTCTGTGCCCTCGAAGGTCACTTCATCGGTATAAACAAAATCTGCTCCTTCCTTTTCGATCACCTTTGCACATTCATATAATGCAGAAGGATGCAGCATATCATCATGGTCAAATAACGCCAGATAATTTCCGGAGGCCATGCGGATACAGGCATTTGTATTTTCTGCAATTCCTGCATTCTTTTCCAGTCTCCGGTATACGACCCGCTTGTCCTTATCCATATATTCTCTGACAATTTCTGCCGTTTTTTCATTGCCAGCATCAGAAGCATCTGCCAGACACAGCTCCCAGTTCTGATAGGTCTGTTTTACAACGGAGGTAATCATATCCCGCAGAAACCGCTCCGGTGTATTAAACAGAGGAACTAACACACTGATTTTGATATCGGCAGAAAACTGCCGCTCCCTCTGCTTTTGCTTTTCCTCTTCCGTAGGCATGATTTTGGTCAGATACTTTCTGGCCTCTTTCCGTCTTTGAAAGCGGTTATTCTCTATGGCATTCGCCGCTTTTTGATATACGCCGGACACACCATTCTGATATAAAAACCGTGCCGCCCGGTATCCTTTTCTGGCAGGATACATAAGCGTCCAGACCGGCGTTCCTTTTAATTTGCGGATACCGCGTCTCTCCGGTTCTTTCTCCACATCATCCGGACCATCGTCATGGGTATATGCCAGAAATTTCACAAGATCTCCCGGATCCGTTGAAATTTTATTCTTTTCCTGATCGATTAATGTTCTCAATGTTTGATCGTTTTTTACTACCATGCATTTCCCTCTTTTTATAAATCCAGCGCAAGGACATAGCCTGCCTCATTTTCAAAAATAACCTCAACATGCTCGTCGGAAAGTACCGCTTCGCCATGTTCTTTTTCAAACTGTGTTTCCTTCATCATAACGGTATAATGAATGTCCCAGTCATAATATGCCTGCCGCAGCTCTTCTGTAGTGTGACGCCATTCGTAAAAATCCGGAAAATCATATCCGCTGGCCCCCTCATAAAGATAAGTCTGCCCGTAATCGTTTCTCTCTGTCATAAGGGGCACCATTTCTTCTTCGGAAAGGTGATCCGAAACATACTGAAACAAATCAAATACATAATTCGGAAGCCCCACATGTTCTCCCATGATAAAAGACCAGTCGATCTGATAGAGCGTAAAAAATGCCGTACTGTGCATTGCCCCTGTAATATTCTCCGTAGATGTTACAATCTTGTACTCAATCTTTCCAAAACACAGCCCCGCAAAGGCAATGATCATAGCGCAGTATGCGATCAGCGTTTCCTTTGCTTCCTGCAGCATAATGGAAACCGCTCTTGCCGTCAGCGCCCAGCAGAACATCCATAACGGATAATATGTTTTATAAAAATAATACGTGGATGTATGATGCGTCAATGTCAAAAGCAGCATCGCACCGGTAAATCCAAAAAATGCACAGAAAAATACAACATCCGGCGTAAGCTTTCGTTTTTTCAGCGTATATGCCAGCACAAAGAGCACCGGAAAGATGGTCCAGAAGAAATCCATATACAATTCTGTATAGATGCCTCCCTGATTTGACAGAGCGCCTGAAATGCTCGTACCGGAGGAAATGAAGAATCCATACAGACAGTAATACAGGCCAAGTACCGTAGGCAGCAGGAATACTTTGAACGCCAGCAGTACATTTCTTTTGGAAAATACTTTACCCTCCCGTCTCGCTACAATGATCAGATATACAAACACCGTAATAAATGCAACCGGCGCAAACATCATATAGCTTGTCATAACGCCAAAGCATCCCAGCATCAGCATAACAACTGTAATCTTGCGTTCCACCAGGGCCTCTTCATACAAACGCATTGTCAGCGCCAGAAATCCGACAAACATACTTCCCATTGCCCAATAGCCAAAGGAATAATAGAAGCTTAAAAACGGATATCCCATAAAATAGAAAAAAATCAGAATCAAAGACAGCACCTTTGACGCCTTTGTTCTGGCCGTCTGGCGAATCAATGCGGCAAAAAAGAGAATCTCTGCCCAAAGAAAAAAGCAGTCCCCTAAAATATATCCCTTATACCAGTCTGCAATCCGTACAAACGGCTGTATCATCTCGATAAACATCGCATTCTGCAGATGAAGCAGATACATCTTTGTCACCTGCTGGGATCTTACGATTTCCGTTGCTTCTTTTAAATGCAGCCCGGCATCTGAATTATAATAGCAATACCAAAGCTCGGGCGTATAAATCTTTAAGCCAATCAAAACAACTGCAGCCGTCACCAGACCGATAACAATAAAATCAAACTTCTCCCAGACATATTCCTGCGTCATGCCCTCTTTGCGGATCATAAGGAACATAAATACGGCAATTGCCAGATAGATGACTGCCATTGTGTATATATTAATAGGAATATGCAGCGGACTTAATATTCCTGCCGCGATTCCTCCCATACAAATCGCCGCCAGAAAAGACAACACGATCCATGTAAATCCGTTCATTGGCTTATGTGATTTGCGGTATCGG
This sequence comes from uncultured Roseburia sp., assembly GCA_947564765.1. Lineage (GTDB taxonomy): Bacteria > Bacillota > Clostridia > Lachnospirales > Lachnospiraceae > Roseburia_B. The sequence continues at coordinate 8,144 of CANODN010000030.1, forward strand.
TATATTTGAATCACACAAACGATAAATGCCGCCATATAACATACTGTTCCAAAAATATTTCCATGTAACATAGGCTTTCTCCTTATTTTAAAATAACACGATTCGGCGTCGTCGCAAAGCTATAAACTTTAACTCCCTCTGAAATCATGGTACGCACATTCTGCGGATTGTCATAAGCGCCTGTCATATCCTGCATCATCGAAACCGGTGCATCAAAAAACGCCCCTTTTGCCCCGACCTGCGTATAAAAATCCGATTTCAGAACGCAGTTTCCGTGATCCGGCATCTGTATATAGTCCGACTTCAGGGATGCGCCGCAGGTTTCCAGAAGATAATCCCCGACAGTCTCCCCTGTATCAGAACAAAACAGCATCGATTCCTGATCTGCCCTGACCTGAAAAACAAGGGCTCCATCATTTACCGGATCATCCGACCCTTCCCTGATAAGATCATCATATGCGTGAAACACCTGAAATCCAAGCCCTTCTATTTCAAAAGCATCCCCGGCATGCAGCTCCCTTAATTCCGGAATCTCCATACTCCTCCACTGTTCGTATACATTGGTTTCTCCTTTGGGGTCCTCCGAAGAAAACACCTGCGCTCCCTTCATTTCCGGAGCATAAACCCGGTCAATTTGAATCTTTTTGGGCTTTTGGTATATTTTCATAAAAGCGCCTGCATGTTCTCCATGGGGATGTGTAACGATCCATGCATCTACATGCCCGCCCAATGCTTTGATCTGCTTGCGGACATAAGGAACATCCTCCGCCCTTCCTCCGTCGATGACAATCAGATGCCCTTTGTTATCCTGTATCGTATAAAAGGTAAGCGGCGCTCCGTCCGCCCCTCCGTATTGGGTAATCAGCCATTCATTTTCATAATCATCATCCTTTGCGTCACGCCGGTAAACCGTATAAGCGCCGTTGTCACCCACAACCGAATATCCGCAGGCCTCCAGTGCCTCTGCAGTCTCTTTGCCCGGCGGATACGCCAGATAATTGCAGTTTTCCATAGCCGCATACCACGCAAGGGCTTCCCAGTCCTTATCCTCACTGCTCATAATCCGAAAAATCTGTGCGTCATTTTCGTTTTCTGTCCTGCCGGTCCGAATCGTTTCCATACCATAGGGCATGAGAATCTGCGCATCATACTGACGGACAAAAGAAACCAGACTGTTTTCTACAATCAGCTTCTTGCGGTCAATCCCGTTTGCAGCCGCATCCTTTTCTATTATATCACAAATATCCACTACATCCTGCGGCAGCTTATAATCATTCTGCTTCCTGCTAAAAATCGTACTGTTATAGACAACGGAGCCTGTCATGCCCACCACAAGGAGCATTACAAAAAGCAGCAGATACCGCCTCTTTTTTTCCTCTGTCTGCATAATTACCAGCACAGCCGTATAAGCGGTTATAATCACGGACGGCAACAGCCAGAACATTCTCCAGTATACCGTTTCTTCAATACACACTTCCATAATTATTTTTGCCGTCACCGGACAAAAGCATATCACAAAAAACAAAAGGGTATATCCCAAAAATACATAGCGTTTTTCTTTGTCCCTCTTCTGCACCAGAAGATAAATCAGACAGGCAAAAAACAGAGCCATCTGCATGCCGGTGCCATTATAATCATGATACATGGACATCACAACATCTAAAATCTCTCTCAATCTATACCTCCCTGTTATCGGATCATCAGATAAATTCCTGCACAGAGCAGATTAGGAAGACAACACAGTACCGTATCGGCAAGAGGCCGTATGCGCTTTTGCCTCCATGCGGCTAAAATCCCCAATATGCCCAGCATAATGGCTCCCAGCATAATCCCCATAGAGGAAACCATGCAGCAGGCACACATTAGAAAAAACAAAAGCACCCGGTCTGCACCTTTGCCGCCTTGCGAATCGAAAAAAATCCGCAGTGCCATATACAAAATCATGGGCAGTAATATACCTGCCAGAATTGCTTTCCCCTGCCAGAGACGAATCAGCAGAAACAATCCACTTGTCCGTTCGCTGTATGCAGAAAATATGTGCAGTGCAGATACCAGTATCAAAAAATACCCTAATTTTTCCATATCACAGGAAAACAAAATTCTTCCCAGCAAGGTATAAACCCCGTAGGAAAGCAATAAAAACAAAATCATAAATACCATGTGTGCTATGATCGCCGGATGTATTTCTGTCATTTTCGATATAGCCGCCGTAAATGCATAAAACGGCGATAAAACATATCTGGACGGAAGCTTCTCATATAAGGTTCCGGTGTAAGGACTGTAAGCAAAAACCATATCCGTCGCAAGGGATGTAGCTGCCGACGCCACGAAAAACGCATCATCGGAGTTGTGATACTGATAGCGGACATAGACAAAAACCTGTCCCGCAATCACCAGAAGCTGCGCCCAGATACAGGCTGTAAAGCTTTGCACAGCTTGTTTGATATTTCCGGCAATCACCGGTATCCGCCTGAAATGCAGCGCCAATGAAACAGCGGAAACCGCAAACAGGATTCCCCCATACAAATACACCAAAAGTGATAAAGACTGACGCAGAAAAATCAACGGCAAAGCTATGATTTCAAACAAGCCGAACATAATCACATAACCTGCTGCCATATGCATCAGAATATTGTTTTTCTCATAATGTATACCCTCCGGGCATCCCGGTATGCCACACTCCTGCGGAGTGGTCTCATAATGTATAAATCCTGTATAAAAAAGTCCCAGTAAAAACGGAACTGCCCCCAGAACAACTGCAGACAATACCACACTCTTTATCATTCTTCTGCCTTTCTCTATTTATATGCCCAGAATTTATTGATCAGAAAATTAATCGGAACTCCAATCGTCATATTAATAATGGGCGCTATATATTTTGACATATGAAAAACATCCACCCAAAGCACCATTAAAAAGCTGTTCAAAAACAATCCTGTAAACGAATAGGTAATAAATGTCTTAACCAATGTTCCGAAAACGGAACGGTGTTCGCCTTCTTTTTCCTTAAATACATATTTATTATTCCAGAAAAAGGCCCATAATACACTGATTACAAATCCCAGTACCGTAGCAATCAGATAATCGTACTTGTCCCACAAACCGATCACATGCAAAAACAGCATAGCGCCTACATAAACCACGTAGTTGACGATGGTATTGCTGACGCCTACCATTCCAAACCGCACAAGCTGCAAGAAGGACTGTTCCCCTTCCTTTGTCATTTCTTTATGCATCATTTGAAAAAGCAGATGAATACACCAAAGGGATGCCTTTTCCACAGGTTTCCATAACCAGATTTTGATATTATTCATGACTCTCTGTTCCTGATCTTTCTATATTTGTCTCTTTACAGATATAAATGGGGCGTTTCTTCACCTCAAGATATGTCTTGGCCAGATATGATCCCAGTATACCGATGCATAAAAGCTGTATGCCTCCCAGAAACATCATAATACATACCATAGAAGGCCAGCCGAAGGCAGAACCTCCGTATAATATCTGCCGGACAATAATAAATACAATGGCTGCAGCGGCAATAAAACACATCATTACCCCCAAAAATGCAGCAATGGATAACGGCATAGTGGAGAATGCCACGATCCCGTCAATCGAATATAAAAACAATTTCCAGAAAGACCATTTCGTCTCTCCGGCCACCCGTTCTACATTTTGAAATTCCAGCCATTTTGTCTCAAATCCAACCCATCCAAACAGACCTTTGGAAAAACGATTATACTCTCCCATTTCCAAAAGCGCATTGACAAAGGAACGGTTCATCAAACGGTAATCTCTGGCCCCGTCCACAATATCTGCTTTGGAAATACGATTCATGATACGATAAAAATTCCGTGCAAAAAAGGACCGGATCGGCGGTTCTCCCTTCCGGTTCACTCTCCTCGTAGCAACAGAATCATAGCCTTCCTCTACAATAGCATAATACATATCAGGCAGCAGCGACGGCGGGTCCTGCAGATCTGCATCCATAATTGCCGTCAGATCTCCGTCCGAATAGGAAAGTCCTGCATAAATCGCCGCTTCTTTTCCGAAATTTCTGGAAAAAGAAATATATTTCACCCGTGTATCCTTCTCTGCCAGCTCTTTGATGACCTCAAGGGTTCTGTCCTTTGAACCGTCATTGACAAACAACAATTCAAATTCGACATCCGCCATCTGACGCATCACCTTTTGCATTTCTTCGTAAAAATAATGCAATGCCGCTTCTTCATTATAACATGGAATAATTGATGTTAGTTTCATTTCTGTATCCTTTATAGTTTGTTCTTCTTTATCCCTTTGAAATTATTTTATTATACCGTCAAAACCCAAGTATGTCAAATAAAGGAAAAAGCTCCTTCGGCAATTCTCACTGCCTTTGGAGCTTTTTTCATCTGTCAAATGGGATTCTTTTTATGTCCGCTGCTAAAAATATGTTTATTTTCCCTGATTTTATGCAAGGTTTTCATGAAAATCCCTGCACTTTTTCCTATGACTGTCTCAATTCAGATATAGTAGTGAAAACAGTTCATTATTCAGGAGGTATTTATTATGAATCTCACCAGTGTATTAGACTATGTTATTGCAATTACAGGCATTCTGATTATTGTGGTCAGCTTTGCCTGGAATATTTATGAAGTATTTCTTCTCCATTCTTGCCTTGATTCCTTTCTTTATTTACGGATTAGTTTT
>CANODN010000031.1 GCA_947564765.1 uncultured Roseburia sp.
CCTGGTGGAATACGGTGAGATCCGGGAGCATGAATATAAAAAAGGGAAAAGGAAGAGAAGCAGAAACCTTGTGTGCAGGCAGCGAAATTCGTGCCAGAATTACATTTGACGATACCGTGTTTGCAGCAGGGAATGTGACTTCCAACATTCAGATCGGAGATAACATAAAAGAGGCGAATCTGATTGGTAATATATCTGAGAATACGCTGGAATTTAGTTATACGCTGCAGCCGGAGGATACGGGCGACATTACCGTTCTGGCAGAAGTCAATGTCAAAGAAGACGGAGCGGCAGAAACGATTTACAACGTACCTTTGACAGATAAACCGTTTGTGACAAAGACAGTTTCCCTTGGCAGAGCGCAGGCGGAAGGATTTGCGCAATTACCCACAGAGGGCATGTCAGTAACGACAGGAAGTGAACATAACGGGACAAATGAAGGACCGGCAATTAATGTGCTAAACGATAACCGCAACGAGTACTGGCACACGAAATATCCTTCTGACAATGCTCCGGACGGGCGTTCCAAGCACTGGATTACGCTGAATCTGGGTGGAACCTATCTGGTAAGCGGTCTGAAATATCTGCCAAGAGCGAACACTAACAACGGTACGATTACAAAATACCAGATTGAGATCAGCATGGATGGCGAGAATTTTTATCCATATGCAAAGGGTAATTGGGCGCTGACGGCGGATGAAAAGATCGTCAGCTTTGAATATGGTCCGGTTCTGGCAAAGCATGTAAGGCTCCGGTCGTTGGAATCAACAGGTAATGTATCCAGCGCGGCGGCAATTCGTATTATTGGAAGCAGCCAGACCGAAGGCGCAGTAGACCGTAGGGAGCTTGTACAGGAGCTGATCAAATACTCTGAGGCGAAAGAGCAGCTTGCGGCTGCATATCCGCAGTTCGCGCAGGCATTGGAAACAGCAGAAGCGGTTGCTTTGAATACGGCTGCTACACAGGCGCAGATGGATGGTGCGTTAGAGGCACTGACAGCGGCTGCAGGCACATCTTTGAAAGAGCTTGACAATGATCTGAACGGAGAGATTGCAGCTGTAGAAGGGAAAGACAAAGAAGATTATACGCTTACTTCCTGGAGTGCATACCAGGAGGCTGTCGAAAAGGCAGAAGAGCTTGCAGATGACGCATCTCAGGAAGAGAAGTTGAATGTATATCTGGCTTTGAAAGCAGCAATGGCAAATTTAGTACTGACAGATACGGCAATGTCGGAAGCCGAGTCAGCAGCTGAGAGATCAGCAGAAGAAGCAATTAAGAAATTAGAAGCAATGATCCGGGGAAATAATGGCACTATCGGAACAGGAGATGTGCTTCCGTTAAAACTGGAGGATAGCACGGTATTGATCTGGAGTACTGATTCTGAGTACGTCAAGATAGACGCATATGGAAATGTAGTTGTATCAGAGGATTTGAAGGAGGAAACCGATACAGAATTTACGGTAGCGGTTTTCTATATCAAAGACAAGAGCGTGACAAAAAGCATGACAGTCAAGGTCAGACCGATACAATATACAGTAGTCTTTGACGTGGACGGAGGTACGCCAGGTCCGGACAAACAGACAATTGTGTCTGGCAAAACAGCGTCAAAACCGAATGATCCGTCAAAGGCAGGCTATACATTTGCAGGCTGGTATCTGAAAGGTGCGGCAGCGCCGTATGACTTTAAGACGCCGGTAACCGGAAATATTACCCTTTACGCAAAGTGGACAGAGAAAAAGGGACCGTCTCTGACAAAGGACCTGACGGAAACGGTCGGAAAGTTTTCTTATAGGGTATTGGACCCAGACAAAAAGACGGTAGCCGTTACAGGAAATACGGATAAATCAGCAAAGAGCCTGGTCATCGGAGACAAAGTCACGATTAAAGGTGAATCCTGCACGATTGTTCAGATTGACAAGAATGCGTTTAAGAATTATAAGAAGCTGACAAAGGTGACAATCGGAAAGAACATAGAGACGATTGAAAAGAAGGCATTTTTAGGCTGTAAGAAGCTTAAGAAGATTACACTTAAGGGCGCGGCTTTAAAGACAGTGAAGTCAGGAGCATTTAAGAATACGGCAAAGAATTTAACTGTAAAAGCCGGCAAAGTAAAGAAAACACAGCGTAAGAAGCTTCAGACGACTATGAGAAGGGGCGGCAATAAGAAATTGACCGTAAAATAATGTTAATAATAAAAAATTGTAAAAAGTTGTAAAAGATGGATTCCTCCGTTGTCTTGAAAAAAAATCTGTTTATGCTATAATCATATCCAGAGAAAAGAGACAGCGGAGGAATTTTAATGAAGAAATTAAAATCGGTTCTGGCAGTTTTTTTAATGGCTGCCATACTTGTCGTTTCCGGAGCAGACAGTGTTCGGGCAGATAATCTTTTTTCCAGAATTTTTGGCGGCTCTGGAAATCAAAGCGCTGATTCCACAGGCAAGTCTAAAAATTCAGATCTTATCGTTGTGATAGATGCCGGACACGGCGGATATGATTCTGGCGCAGTCGGAAACGGACTGGCAGAGAAAAATCTCACATTAAAAATTGCAAAATACTGTAAGGCGGAATTGGAAAAGTATCAGGGCGTCAAGGTGTATATGACGCGTTCCAGGGATACGTTTGTGGAACTGGGACAGAGAGTTTCCATTGCGGCAGGCCATAAAGCGGACGTATTTGTCAGCATACATATTAATTCAGCTTCACCGACTGCTTCCGGAGCAGAGGTTTTTTATCCTAATGCCAATTACAGGCCGTCTATTAGTGAAAAGGGCAGAAAGCTTGCAGAAGAGATTCAGAAAAATCTGGTTGCGCTTGGATTACGGAATAGAAGAACAAAAACGCAGGATTCACTGACGGGATCGAGATATCCGGATGGTTCTCTTGCAGATTATTATGCTGTCATCCGGGGCTCCAAACAATCCGGTTTTCCGGGAATTATTGTAGAGCATGCATTTATTTCCAATGAATCCGATGCCGTCAGATTCTTGAATTCCGACACCAAATTAAAGAAGCTTGGCGTAGCGGATGCAAAGGGCATTGCCGCCTGCTATGGCTTAAAGAAATCAGGAGAAGAATCCGAGATATTGCAGCCGACAGAATTGATACGTCTGACGGGGAAATCGTCTGACACAGTGTCCTTAAAATGGTCTAAAGTCAAAGGCGTGACCGGATATGAGATTTATCGCAGCGGTTCCAAAAAGGGCACTTATAAGCAAATTGCATCGGTGAAGAAAGCCTCCCGTGTAACGTATAAGGATAAAACGGTCAAAGAAGGAAAGACCTATTATTATAAAGTCCGGCCGTATAAAATATCCGGCGGCAGAACAATTACAGCGAAATTTTCCGCTCCGCAGAAGGTTAAGCTTTTAAACCAGCCTATGCTTTCTGTCAAGGGCAAATCGGCAGCCGGGGTTAGCGTGAAATGGAAGCCGGTTAAAGGCGCAGTCCGCTATGAGGTATACCGCAGTACCTCCAAAAACAAAAAATACCAGAAAATAGCAGTCGTGCAGGAGGCGAATACTTACAAAGATATCAATCGGAAGGCGGGCAAAGATTATTACTACAAAGTCCGGGCCGTCGGCGGAGGCGTAGGCGGCAGCACGTACAGTACCTATAGTCTGGTCAAAGAAAAGTAAGAAGCTATTGTCTTTTACAGAGAATCTGTTCAAAGATCAGACCTGCCCCCATCCATAAGGGAAAATAATCCAGCCGGATCAGGCCGTTGATATTCAGTTTTGCCTTACTGTAATCCCAGGGACAAATCTTATGCTTTTTCAGCAGGCTTCCGCTGAAATATTCAAAAGAAAGAATGCCTGCTCCATAAATTCCGCCGCGGAAAAGCGGCGGAAATTTTTTTAACAGAGGATAGACTTCGCCGATGACAGAAGCCATTCCATAAATCGGAAACATCCAGATCGAAGTATTTCCCATTAATGTCATATCCTTTTTCCGGAAGGAATCCAGAGAGGTATAAATAATTTCCATACACCATCCGGTCAGTCCGCAGATGGCAAAGTTTTTTTCAATACGATGTTTTTTCATGCTTTTAGTCTGTGCAGATCTACACAAAATATTCTCTTTGATTTCAGGTATAAATGATTTTACAGCGCATACAATTTATTAATCAGGGGAATCGGAGGAATCAAGGTGAGCGCCAAAACAAAAATTGTAGTCCTTCATATGAAAGAAATGATCTATACACTGATATTTGCGGGGCTTGGAATATTATTGATCCTGTTGTTGATATTTATGTTTTTTCCCAGGCAGAAGGATAAAACGACAGAGACCATGAAATATGTTGCAGGTGTATATACGTCTACAATTCAATTCCATGACAGCACAATTGATGTTCAGGTGGCAGTCGATGAGGATCGGATCAATTCCGTATCATTGGTAAATTTGGATGAAACAGTGACAACAATGTATCCGCTGATGGAACCGGCTGTGGAAAGTCTTGCAGAGCAGATTGTAACAAAGCAGTCCACAGAAACAATCACTTATACAGAAGATAACCAATACACATCTATGGTGATTTTAAATGCCGTCAATGATGCACTGGCAAAGGCGGCTGTGGAATGATGACAGCAGCATTTCTGTATACGAAGGCATAAAAATCCCGGAATATCCAACGCATAGATTTGCGTATGGGTATTCCGGGATTTGATTTGCATGGAAAACCTGCATGCTAAAAAACTTATTCCTCTGCAGACAGACTGTTAAGATACTCAGAAAGCGGTTCCATGGTGATTTCCGTCGTTTTCGCAGGCTGGGAAGATTCCCATCTGCTGTATCCGGAGTATCCGATCCAGCCGATCAAAGCGATGCAGATCACTGCACCAACAGTACGGCCGGCAATGCTTTTTACTTTTTCTTTTTTCATGATCTGTTTGCGGTTGGCTTTTTCTTCTTTATAGCGTTCTACTTTTGCCTGACTCATATTGAAATCTCCTTATAAACCATTTTCAGATATTATACAACATTTTCGCCGGAATGTAAACGAATATTGCATTTTTCGGGAAGCTTTGTTAGAATAAATAATTAATCTTTGATTTTTACAGGCAGTAAAGAGATAATAAAAACAGATGAAATAAGGAGAAGAAAGTATGACACAGAGTTTTGTTCAGATATTGTATTATAATGAAAATGCATCCGATCTCGTTGCATCCGCAGGCAGGATTTCCACTACAAAAGGCAATTCCATTGAGATATATAAGAAAGCCTGTCAAAAAAGTAAAGAAGAAAATGAGACTCTGATAAAAAAAATACTGCTCTCCGGTCATACATCCGTATTAGAGCATGTAAATTTTAATTTGGCGTTTAACGATGTTTCTGTATTTGTAGAACAATTTTTGATTGAGTTCAGACTGGCTTCTTTTACCGTGAAATCCAGGCGATATGTAGATTTTGGTAAAATGGGCTATGTTTCTCCTGATTTTCATTTGTATGGAGAGAAGGAGGCGGAATTAAAAGAAATCTATCAGAAGCATATGGAAGATTTGTTTGCGGAATATAATTATTTACTGGAAAACGGAGTGCCGAAGGAGGATGCAAGGTTTGTTCTGCCCTATTCCTTCAGAAGTAATTTCTATTGTACCGTCAATGCCAGAGAGCTTGTAAAGATAGTAAATGAAATGGTTTATGGACGGGGAAAGGCGTATCCGGAGCTTATTTCCCTCGGGAAATCCTTAATCAGCCAATGCCGTGAGATTGCACCGTTTCTGGAATTCGGAGATACATCATATGGTGAGGAAGATTTTGAACTGCCGGATGAGGGAATGGCCTGGAAGGTAGAACGGAAGCATTCGGATGTTGATGAAAATGAATGGGTAAGCTTGCTTGGCAGCCCGCAGAATCCGGAGGAAACCATATGCCAGGCCGCTGTTTTAGGAAAGGGAGCAGGCATATGGCCGCAGGAAGCGTTCAAAGATCAGGATTTACAGAGGGAAATGATTCAAAGAATTCTTTTGAAATCCAGAAAAAGAGAGCTGGAGCAGGTGAATTTTACAATTCTGTTCCAAAAAATTTCATTAGCAGGTATTACGCATCTGGTGCGGCATAGAATGCAATCGGTTATAGTACCCCAATATATCCATGCCTGTAACTTTAAGGAATATATTGTGCCGGAAAGTGTTATAAAAGCGGGGCTGAAAGAGCGATATATCAGCGTATTTTCAAAATCAGAAATGGTTTCCCGGCAATTGCGAAGCCATGGCTTTTTGGAAGCGGATCAGGTATATTTATTGCTGAGCGGATTGACCGTACCGGTTATGACGACGATGAATGCAAACGAGCTGGAAACATTTATCCGGTTAAGGAGCTGCAACCGGGCGCAGTGGGAGATCAGAAATCTTGCGGTTGCTCTGTTAGAGCTGCTGCGCAGGAAATATCCGGTGCTGTTTTCTTTATATGGACCGGCCTGCTATATGACAGGCAAATGTCCGGAAGGAAGGATGTCCTGCGGACAGATCGAGCAGGTGAAACGTTTTTTTACAATGGATCATTGATTGTTTCAGGGGAACTTTTTCGTGGATCTTTGGAATGCTTGTTATGATTGTTAGAGCTGGAGGTTGGAAAAATCTTAGGGAAGCCTGTGATTGCCGTGCAGAAAATACCCGTGTCAAGCAGGATGAATCCTGGGATAGAGAATATCATCAAAAGGAAAAGGGTAAAAATAATATCATTATCGTGCATGATGTTCTGGTGACAGGAAGAAGAATTTATGAAAGCGTTGAAAAACTGTCTATGAATACATATAATATAAATTGTTTTTTGAATCCCTTTGTAACGGCTGAAGGAGAAGGCGTATGAATATTATAGTAGCGGCAGATCATAACTGGGCGATCGGCAAAAACAATCAATTGCTGGTCAAAATTCCTGCAGATATGAAATTTTTCAGAGAAACGACGACAGGGAAAGTCGTCGTCATGGGGCGAAAGACCTTAGAGAGCTTTCCCAACGGTCTTCCCCTGAAAAACAGAAGGAATATTGTACTGACGGCAAATCCATCTTATCAGGTAAAGGATGCCATTGTGGTACATTCCAAAGCAGAGCTGGATTTAGAGCTGGCAAAATATAATAGTGATGATATTTACGTGATCGGCGGTGCCAGCATTTATAAATTGCTCCTTGACGAATGCGATACGGCGCATGTGACAAAGATCCATTATACATATGAAGCAGATACTTATTTTCCCAATCTGGATGAAGATCCCGCATGGGAGCTCGTGGCGGACAGCGAAGAGCAGACGTATTTTGATCTGGAATATTATTTTCTGAAATACCGGAGAAAAGGATCATGCGGGGAATGACAAAGGCTGACAGGAGGCATAATTTCAAATGGACATAACAGGAAGAAAATTATTTGTAAGAGCATTGTTAGAAGAAGGTGTGGATACCATATTCGGTTATCCGGGCGGAATGGTAACAGATATCATGGATGAATTATATAAGCAGGAGGAGATCCGTCTGGTGCTGCCCCGTCATGAACAGGCGCTGATCCATGAGGCGGAAGGATATGCCAAATCCACAGGGAAGGTCGGCGTCTGTCTGGTGACCAGCGGACCGGGAGCGACAAACACCATTACGGGGCTTGCGGATGCTCATTATGATAACATTCCTCTGGTGTGCTTTACCGGACAGGTGCCCTTGAATCTCATTGGAAATGATGCGTTTCAGGAAGTGGATATTGTAGGTATGACACGAAGCATTACCAAATACGGCGTGACGGTCAGAGACAGAAAAGATCTGGGTAAGATCATTAAAATGGCGTTTCATATTGCAAGGACCGGGAAACCGGGGCCGGTGCTGGTGGATTTACCGAAAGATATCCAGATTGAAACAGGAGACAGCCGATATCCGGAGTCAGTCAGCATCCGGGGATATAAACCCAATGAAGGCGTACACGTAGGGCAGCTGAAAAAAGCATACAAGCTGTTGAAATCCGCCCAGAAGCCATTGATTCTGGCGGGCGGCGGCGTATTGATCAGCAGAGCAGAGGATGAGCTTTTGAAGCTGGTAGAGAAAATGCGCGTTCCGGTGGTTACTACCATAATGGGAAAAGGTGCAATTCCCACAAACCATCCATATTATGTGGGAAACAGCGGTATGCATGGAAAATATGCGGCCAATATTGCAGTCAGTGAATGTGATGTGCTCTTTTCCATTGGAACCCGTTTCAATGACCGGATTACGGGAGATTTAAATGAATTTGCCCCAAAAGCCAAAATTGTGCATATTGATATCGATACGGCGGCAATTTCCAGAAACGTAGTCGTAGATGTACCGATTGTGGCAGATGCCAGATTATCTCTGGAGAAATTAAATGAATGGGCAGAACCGAAGAATACAAAGCGCTGGCTGGAGGAGATTGCGGTCTGGGATAAAGAAAATCCTCTGGAGATGCGCAGAGACAAAGGAATGACGCCACAGATGATCATGGAAGGAATCAATGCAGAATTTGATTTCTGTGTCATTACGACAGATGTGGGACAGCATCAGATGTGGGCTTCCCAGTATCTGGATTTCGGCGGAAAGAAGAAGTTTATTACCTCCGGAGGACTGGGCACTATGGGATTTGGCTTTCCGGCAGCCATCGGGGCTAAAATCGCAAATCCGGACAAACCGGTGATCTGTATCACAGGTGACGGCGGTTTTCAGATGAATATGCAGGAGATGGCTACGGCAGTTACCGAAAACGCGCCGGTAATCATCTGCCTTTTGAATAATCAGTATCTTGGCATGGTACGCCAGATGCAGCAGCTTTTTTACGGCAAGCGTTACGAGGCTACCTGTCTGCGGCGCAGGGTTACATGTCCCACGAACTGCAAAGGGAAAAACGAAGCATGCCCGCCGTATCTGCCGGACTTCATGCAGTTTGCAAAAACATACGGCGCCCATGGGATTCGAGTGGAGAAGGAAGAAGAAATCACAGCGGCCCTTCGGGAAGCTAAGGCTTATACGGATGCACCGACGATTATCGAATTTATGATTTCCAGTGATGAGCTCGTACTTCCCATGGTACAGGGAGGAAATCCTATGAGCAGCATGATATTGAAATAGGAGGTAAGAACATGAAAAACAGATGGATTGCACTCTATGTGGAAAATGAAGTAGGTGTCTTAGCCAAGGTTTCCGGATTGTTTTCCGGAAAATCTTACAATCTGCAGAGTCTTACCGTGGGGACAACAGAAGATGAAACCGTATCCCGTATGACGATTTGCGTAGCCAGTGATGATATCACCTTTGAACAGATTAAGAAACAGTTAAACCGTATGGTAGAAGTTATTAAAGTGATTGATTTGACAAATGTTCCTTTGCATATGAAGGAGATTTTATTTGCAAAGGTATTAAACTGCACGACGGCAGACAAAGAAGAAGTCTTTCAGATTGCCCAGGTGTTTGACGTTCAGGTGGCGGATATCGGCAAAGACAGCGTGCTTTTGGAATGCAAACTGACAGAGCGGCGAAACAACGAACTGATTGCCCTTCTTAGAAGCAAATTCAAAAAAATCGAAGTGGTGCGGGGCGGAGCAGTTGCGATTGAGTCCATTAGTACTTCCTGCAGATAAAATTGACAACTGTGATGGGAACGATTGCGTCCGGAACTTTGTAATTGCTGCAAAGTTCGTAAAAACAGGTTAATTAGCCGGGAGGGAATCCGGCGTTGTTTTAACAATAGGAGAATGGATACAATGAGCATTGCATCATTTACAAAAAAGATTACACAGAAAGACGGCGGAATCTTACATCCTAATAAAAAAGCGGCTCCTGCAGAAGAAGGAGATTGCGTCAATGTACTTCTTCTGACGCATCGGAATTCGGACAATACAGGGGATCAGATGATTGAAGCCTGTGATGTCAGTCTGATTACTGCTGTCATGAAGAGTTTAAATAAAAACTGCCGGATCAACAGTTCGGGAGTCGGGATGGTTTCTTTCCGTTATTTAGAGAGCATGGATACTGCTTTGCTGGCTGAGGCAGAGCGTGTGATTCAGGAGACAGATATCGTTATTTTCGGCGGTGCGCCGGTATTTAATTATTTGTATCAGAATTTTTATAAGCGTACGGCCGCAATGATAGAGATTGCCAGAAAATATCAGAAACCGGTGCTGTTTTCAGCAATCGGAGTGGAACATTATGATGAGTCGGATTCCAGGTGTCAGTATCTGAAAAAGACGCTGAATTATGATTGTGTGAAACAAATTACAACCAGAGATGATTTTGAAATGCTGAAGAAGTACAAAGTAAATGAAAATCTGCTGGTGGAAAAGGCTGCAGATCCTGCTGTTTTTGCAGGGAAAATTTTCGAACAGTTTAAATCAGAAAAGCAGCAGAAAAAAATCGGTATTTTTGTATTGAGACGAAACGGTTTTATCGATAATGGGGTTCCTTTTACAAAAGAAGAATCGGCAGTGTTGTGGCTGGATCTGATTCATAAACTGGAGGAGCAGGGCTATGATTATGAACTGCTGACCAGCGGCTATTGTGAAGACGAGGCTTTTTTGGAGTGGATGATCAGAAAATACGGCGTCAATATCAATAAATGTGTATTTCATATGGATTCTCCGGAAAAACTGGTTAGAAAAATTTCATCTTACGAGGCCGTTGTATCCTGCAGACTTCATCCAAGCATTGTGGCATTTGCACTGGATGTGCCTTCTGTCGGCATTGTCTGGAATTCGAAAGTGAGAGGGTTTTACCGGAGCATCGGATATGAAGACCGGATTTTTGAGACGAAAAATATTCAGGCGGAAGAGATTGTCTTGAAACTGGAACAGATTATTTCAGAAGGCGTGCAGAAAAGTGAGACGTTTTTGATGAGTATTTATCAGACATTGTTTTACGGACTTGCATCTGCTCTGGAAATAGAAAAGAAAGATCTTACTCCATGGTCCTATGAAAAGCTTATGGAAGAGATACCTGTCCATATAGAATCTTCTGCAAAAAAGCAGGAGAGGCGGACAAGAAAGAAGTTTAGAAGAATTTATAAAATATACAACGAATGTCTGGATGACATGGAGGCTTTGGAGAAAAGAGTAAAAGCGCTGGAGGAAGAGAATTTTCGTTTGAAAGGAAGGCGTTAAACAGATATAAAAATGACGGTATTTCCCTGGAAGGGAGAACCGTCATTTTTTAAGGAAAACCATGGAATTTCTTTATACCATACGGCGTTGTTAAAGAAATCCGAATGGATACCTCTATGCCATACGGCAGAGTTAAAGAAATCTTAAAGAATTGCAATCTTTTATGTTCATAAAATATTCGGTAGAATAATCCTATGATTAATCATACCGGAAGGAAAATGTTGGAGGAAGATATGTATCGTATATTAGTATGTGATGATGAAAAAGATATTGTTTCCGCACTGCGGATTTATTTGACGGCAGACGGATATGAAGTGGTGGAAGCTTATAACGGAAAGGAAGCCGTGGAGCTGGTCAGAAGTATGGAAGTCCATTTGATTCTTATGGATATTATGATGCCGGTTATGGATGGCATTACTGCTATGGTGAAAATAAGAGAAATCAGCAATGTTCCTGTGGTTCTCTTGACGGCAAAGGGGGAAGATACGGATAAAGTTTTAGGTCTGACAGTAGGCGCGGATGATTATGTGACCAAGCCCTTTAATCCGGTAGAGCTGCAGGCCCGTGTCAAATCCCAGCTTAGACGTTATATGAAATTAGGCGGCGGCAACATTCAGGCCGATACCTTATCCATTGGCGGAATCGAACTGGACGACAAGGCCAAAGAGGTAACATTAGATGGCGAAAGTGTGTCATTGACACGGACAGAATACGATATTTTAAAGCTTTTGCTGGAGCATAAAGGTCAGGTGTTCTCTCCGGCCCAGATCTATCAGACCGTTTGGAACGATGTTGCATTCGGAACAGAAAATACGGTAGCCGTACATATCAGACACCTTCGGGAAAAATTAGAGTATGATCCCGCAAATCCCCGCTATTTAAAGGTAGTATGGGGAAGGGGTTATAAAATCGAGGAGGAAAATGGATGAAAAAATTTTTTTATAAAAAATGGGTTAAAATCTGTACCGCAGTTTTGTGTATCATCAGTTTTAATATAGCGGCAGGTTCCTTGTATGGGATTGTTCTTGG
The DNA here is from genome assembly GCA_947564765.1 of uncultured Roseburia sp. Classification (GTDB taxonomy): domain Bacteria; phylum Bacillota; class Clostridia; order Lachnospirales; family Lachnospiraceae; genus Roseburia_B. The sequence goes on from CANODN010000031.1 coordinate 12,113, forward strand.
CGAATTCTATGGTGTTTACGAAAACAGCAAAGAGGATTTCAAAAAGCAGATGTGTGACAGGATCTGTATGAATTATTCTATATCGGCTGTTGCAGCCTATGAAGATGATTTTAACATAGGGGAGCTGCAGGATACCAATTTTCGGTATGGAGTGATACAGACCGACGATCTTGCAGGACTTGATTTAAACGACAAAGACATTTATGAGGTATGTAATTTTGACAAACGGAGAGGTTAACTTATGGAAAGAAAAAATCAGGGAAGCACATTAGAAAA
>CANODN010000032.1 GCA_947564765.1 uncultured Roseburia sp.
TCTATAAGAGTTTATTAAAATCAGAATGCTAAAGATATATTTTGATATATTTTTGAAGAATAGAAGGAGGAACTACCTTGCTTGAAATTAAGAAACCAGATGATTCCAGTGCAAAGATCATTGTAATTGGAGTGGGAGGCGCTGGAAACAATGCAGTGAATAGAATGATCGATGAAAGTATCGGCGGAGTTGAGTTCGTAGGAGTGAATACGGACAAGCAGGCGCTGATGCTTTGCAAAGCGCCTACATTGATCCAGATCGGAGAGAAGCTGACAAAAGGATTGGGTGCAGGTGCACAGCCTGAAATCGGACAGAAGGCAGCAGAAGAGAGTTCAGAAGAGCTTGCAGCAGCAGTAAAAGGTGCAGATATGGTTTTTGTCACCTGCGGCATGGGCGGCGGAACCGGAACAGGAGCAGCGCCGGTAGTTGCACAGATAGCCAAGGAACAGGGCATTCTGACCGTAGGTGTTGTAACGAAACCCTTCAAATTTGAAGCAAAGACGCGTATGGTCAATGCAGTATCCGGAATTGACCGTTTAAAGGAATGTGTTGATACACTGATTGTAATTCCCAATGATAAGCTGTTAGAGATCGTAGACAGAAGGACGACGATGCCGGATGCGTTAAAGAAAGCGGATGAAGTGCTCCAGCAGGCAGTTGCCGGTATTACGGATCTGATCAATGTACCTGCCTTGATCAATCTTGATTTTGCAGATGTACAGACGGTTATGAAGGATAAAGGACTGGCGCATATCGGTATCGGTACGGCTAAGGGTGATGATAAGGCAATTGAAGCAGTAAAGCTTGCCGTTGCAAGTCCGCTGCTTGAGACGACGATTACCGGTGCATCCCATGTAATTATCAATATTTCCGGTGATATTTCCCTGATGGATGCCAATGATGCAGCAAGCTATGTACAAGATCTCTCCGGAGACAATGCAAATATCATTTTTGGTGCCAAGTATGACGATTCCATGACAGATGAAGCAACGATCACCGTAATTGCTACAGGACTTGAGAATCAGGGACAGACAGGACGGATGATGTCAGGTTCCAAATATGGTTCTTCCATGACACCGCCCCGTACGGCGGCAGGAGGCACAAGGCCTGTGACGGCAGGTACGAGGCCGGCGCAGACGCCAGGTTTACATAGTACATCGGTTGGAATGGGTTCCTCCTCACAGCAGCCGACAACAACGCCTTTTAATTACGGCGGAATTAAGAGACCTCCCAAGCCGGAGAGTTCTGTCAAACAAAGAGATATTCAGATTCCTGATTTTCTGAAGAATACAAAGAGATAAGATAATCCTATAAGAAGATCTTAAGAAGAGAAACTGCTTTTCTTAAGGTCTTTTTTTGTCGTATTTGTCAGATGAGTTTTTTGGGGAATTTTCCATGGTTTGACAAAATATAAAAAAGACATCTTTTATAATAAATACCAGCAGATGAAGCTGGAGGTGAAGAGTGAATTATGAGTTTTATGCAGATGTATTTTTCCTGACAAATTTTTATCTGGATTTTCTTGCTGTCTATATGGTTGGCAGGATATTGAATCAAAAGAAAAAAGTGCTTAGATATCTGATCTGCTGTGCATTAGGCAGCCTGGCAGGATGTATCCTGTTTTTGGTTTTTCAAAATTATGATCTGTATCTTTTGTGTGTGCATTTTATTGTAAATCCGGGAATGGTATTCGGGTGTTTTTTTCCGGCAAAAAAAGGAATATATGGAAAGGCTTTTTGCCTGATGTACTTTGTGATACTGTTGCTGGGCGGAAGTATGGAATGGCTCTATGTTACAATTGCAGGCAGACGTTATTATGAACTGTGCCTGCTTTTTACATCTGTTCCGGTTCTTCTGTTTCTATATATCTTACGCAGAAAAAACAAAAGTGTGCAGACCTTTTATTCCGTTCTGCTGGAGCATGGAGAGAAGAAAGTGACCTTTATTGCGCTGTATGATACAGGAAATCGTCTGATAGATCCTTATATCAAAAAGCCGGTTCATATTATCTCAGAAGAGATATGGGAAGCTCTGGGAGGAAAGCAGGATTTTGCCACGCGGCTGATTCCTTTTTCGTCTGTTGGCTGCAAGCAGGGTATGCTGGAAGCTTTTGGTATAGATCGCATTAAAATTAAGGCAGACGAAAAAATTTATGAAATTTCTCCGGCAATACTGGCAGTGGCCGGACAGGAGATTTTTGCAAATCGGGCATATCAGATGATATTAAATGGAGAAAGTATAGAGAAAGGAAACGAAAACGGCATATGTACATAAAAATAAACAGAACAAAACAAATTCAATTTAAATGGATACCCTCGATATATCAGATGGTATTCGGACCGAAAAATGAAGTTCACTATATCGGCGGGACAGAGGTGCTGCCGCCGCCGCTGGAGGCGGAAGAAGAGGCTGCCTGTATCAGCTGTCTGGGAGAGCATGGGCAGGATCAGGCGAAGAGTACGCTGATTGAACATAATCTTCGTCTGGTGGTTTATATTGCCAAAAAATTTGATAATACGGGAATCGGCGTGGAGGATCTGATTTCTATTGGAACAATAGGGCTGATCAAATCCATTAATACCTTTAATCCCCAGAAAAATATCAAGCTTGCGACGTATGCTTCCAGATGTATTGAAAATGAAATATTGATGTATTTGAGAAGAAACAGTAAGACGAAAATGGAAGTGAGTATCGACGAACCGTTAAATGTAGACTGGGATGGAAATGAGCTTTTATTGTCGGATATCCTGGGGACGGATGAGGATGTGATTTACCGGGATATTGAGGCGGAGGTGGAGCATCATCTTCTGGGAAAGGCCATTGACAAATTATCGGGAAGAGAGCGGATGATTGTAGAACTGCGGTACGGTCTTGGCAAAGGAGGCGGAAGAGAGCTGACGCAGAAGGAAGTGGCAGACCGGCTGGGAATTTCCCAGTCTTACATATCCAGACTGGAGAAAAAGATCATGCGCCGTTTAAAAAAGGAAATGATACGGTTAGAATAAAATAATAGTATCCAGGATTCCCTGCCATGTGTTATAATTGATGTATCAAAAGGCAAGGAGAGGGTGCTATGCGATTAGAGTTTTTGGGTGCAGACCATGAGGTGACCGGAAGCTGCCATTTTCTGGAGTTCGGTGATAAGAGACTGTTAGTGGACTGCGGTATGGAGCAGGGGCCGGATTTGTATGTGAATCAGGAAATTCCGGTGAATCCTGCAGAAATTGACTACATATTTATTACCCATGCCCATATTGACCATTCCGGTTTGCTGCCGCTGGTGTACGCCCACGGATTCCGGGGGCAGGTATTTGCTACAAAGGCTACCTGTGAGCTGTGCAGTATTATGTTAAGAGACAGTGCACATATCCAGATGTTTGAAGCAGAGTGGAAGAACCGAAAGGGACGGCGGGCAGGAGAAAAAGAAGTGACGCCTCTTTATAATATGCAGGATGCAGAAGGGGTTTTGAAGCTGTTTCTTCCCTGCGATTATAATCAAAAGATGGCTGTTGACGAAAATCTAAGCGTGCGGTTTGTAGACGCAGGACATCTGCTTGGTTCTGCCAGTATTGAGATGTGGGTGAAGGAAGAAAACGAAGAGGTTAAAATTGCTTTTTCTGGCGATATCGGACATTCCGGCAAGCCGTTGATCAAAAATCCGGAATTTATTACAGAAGCGGATTATGTGGTAATGGAATCGACCTACGGAGATAAAAACCACAGTGCGTCGGTGGATTTTTCCAGAGAACTGGCAGCAATTATTGACCGTACCTTTGCAAGAGGAGGCAATGTTGTGATTCCTGCTTTTTCCGTAGGAAGAACCCAGGAAATGCTTTATTTTTTAAGAAAAATCAAGACGGATCGTATGCTGAGCCGTTTTTTGGATTTTGAAGTTTACATCGACAGCCCTCTGGCTGTCGATGCAACTCAGATTTTCCACAAAAATGTATCGGAGTGTTTTGATGCAGAAGCATTATCACTGGTGAAGCAGGGCATCAATCCCATTGGATTTCCGGGGCTTAAGATGGCGATTACAAGTGATGAGTCAAGGGAGATCAATTTTATTGAGAAACCCGTTGTCATTATATCTGCCTCCGGTATGTGCGAGGCCGGAAGGATACGGCATCACTTGAAGCACAATCTCTGGAGGAAAGAATCTGCCATACTGTTTGTGGGCTTTCAGGTTCCCGGGACACTGGGCAATGCGCTGTTAAACGGAGCAAAGGAAGTAAGGCTTTTTGGAGAGACGATTCACGTACAGGCAGAAATCTTAAACCTTCCGGGAATCAGCGGTCATGCGGATAAGGATCATCTGACAGAATGGGCGTCTAAAATCAAAAATCCAAGAAAGATTTTTGTTGTGCACGGTGACGATAAGGTCTGTGATTCCTTTGCCGATCATCTGAAAAAGGAACTTTCGGTGTCTGCGGCTGCGCCTTACAGCGGAGACTGCTATGATCTGATTACGGGAGAAATGACGGCACAGGGCAGCAGAGAGCAGGCAGTGAAGAAAAAAGACAGGAAAATGCGGGCGGCTTCGAATATCTTTGCAAGGCTTGTTGCGGCAGGACAACGGCTTTTGGCCGTTATCAACCGCTGTGAAGGAATGCCGAATAAAGAATTGGGCAGATTTGCAGATCAGATCAATTCCCTTTGTGATAAGTGGGACCGGTAAGGGATATCCGCATTAAGACAGATAATGGCGCATATTTTTTAAAGCCGATTTTTCCAGACGGCTGACCTGCGCCTGGGAAATATGAATTTCTTCCGCGACCTCCATTTGGGTTTTGCCTTCAAAAAAACGGAGCTTAATGATATAGTTTTCTCGTTTGTTTAAATGTTTCATGGCGTCATTGACAGAGAGGTTTTCAATCCAGTTTTCTTCTTTGTTTTTCTTGTCTCTGACCTGATCCATAACGTAAAGGGTATCGCCTCCGTCGGTATAGACAGGATCATAAAGGGAGAGAGGACTTTGAATTGCGTCTAAGGCAAAGACCAGTTCCTCCTTTGGGATGCCGGTGGAGTCGGCAATATCCTGGATGGTGGGTTCTTTGAAGGAGGTTTTTGCCAGTTCCTCTTTGGCATGGATGGCTTTGTAAGCGGTATCCCGAAGGGAACGGCTGACGCGGATAGAAGAAGCGTTGTCTCTTAGATAGCGGCGGATTTCGCCGATGATCATAGGGACTGCATAAGTGGAAAATTTGACGCCGATGGTATCGTCAAAATTATCAATGGATTTGATCAGGCCGATGCAGCCGATCTGAAACAGATCGTCCACATTTTCATTATTGCCGGAGAAACGTTTGATAACGCTTAAAACCAGTCTTAAATTACCTTTGATATACGTTTCTCTGGCGGCGGCATCGCCTGCTTTGATTCTTTTAAACAGCTCTTCTTTTTCCTCTTCTTTGAGGATGGGGAGTTTGGATGTGTTTACACCGCATATTTCGACTTTGTAGACAGCCATGAGAGGACCTCCAGTTTCTTAAAGTAGTATATAAAAATCATTCTCACTTTTGGCTGTTTTTATTCATGAAAAGAATCCTTGGAATGATCTTTCCAATGGGAAAAGACAACAGGATATTTTAAAAAGAAAATACGATAAATAAAGCTGCCGGTTTATAAAAGAAACAGCAGCAAAATAAGTGGTTAAATGAGGAGAGATAGCATGCAGGATATGATTGACAAAAGAAATTTTAAAGAAAAATGCGCAAGAAGTATTGTGAAAGGATATAATGTACATTATATGACGCAGGAGGAGACAGAGGCTTTGCGGGCTGCGCAGGAGGCTGAGAAAAAGCCTGTGGCAGCGACAGCAGATTCCGGGAAGGATATGGTGTTTGAGGCGGATGAGCGGTTTGCAGATCAGCCTTCTTCTACCTATGGGACAACAGAGGTGAAGGACCCAGTGACGAAGGAGCAGATTGAACGGATTTTGGGAGAGAGGAAGGAGAATCCCTTTGAGGCGCTGCAGGGAGGAATGCAGTAAGAGGTTTTTGGGTTTTGGAGACGGACGGCAGCCGTCAGCCGGATATAGGAAGTGGGGACTGTATTCCCGTTGGTCATAAGGTCTCCCACTTTCCTATATCCGGCTGGCGGCTGCCTGTGTTTCGGAAAAATGCAAAAAAGCTTACTGTGTTTTGGGAAAAATAAAGAGCGGGTACATTTTGTTTTGAGAGAGAATAAAGATTTATTGTGTTTTAGTGTGTATGGGAGGGGGAGAGAAAACAGGGGATGATTTTGTATGGAAAAACAGGGGAGAGAGGAACGTGATTTGGTGCGGTGCATAAAATGGGAGAGAGAATGTGTTTTTTGAGAGTGTAATATGGCGGATATTGTGATGCATAAGTATCATGGGCTTGGGAATGATTATTTGGTGCTGGACCCGAATGTGAATGAGCTTCAGATGCAGGAGCGGAAGATATGGATGCTTTGCCGGAGAAATTTTGGCGTGGGAGCGGACGGGATTTTGTATGGACCGGTTCCGGGGAAGGAGAAGCCGGAGGTCTGGATTTATAATTCCGATGGCAGTGAGGCGGCAGAGAGCGGAAACGGGGTGCGGATTTTTGCGAAATATTTAAGGGATTATGGGTATGTGAGAGAGCAGAGGTTTGTATTGGCGACAAAGTCCGGAGATGTGGAAGTGGAATTTCTGGATGAGGAAGGAAGCAGCATGCGGGTGAATATGGGCAAGGCGGATTTTTTGAATGCTTCGTTGTCGGCAGACGGGAGCCTGCATGAGATTTTGAATGAGCCGCTGATGTTTCACGGAGGGTTGTATAACAGTACCTGTCTTTCGGTGGGAACGCCCAATTGTGTGATTATGACAGAGGAGGTTTCCTGTAAAAATGCAAAGGAGCTGGGGCCGTATGTGGAAAACGCGGCTTATTTTTCCGGAAGGATGAATTTGCAATTGTGCAAGGTGGAGAGCAGGATGAAGTTAAAGATCGAAATTTACGAGCGGGGTTCCGGTTATACGTTAGCTTCCGGTACAGGGGCCTGTGCAGCGGCAGCGGCGGCTTATCGTATGGGACTGACAGAACCTGAGATGACGGTGGAAATGCCAGGCGGTGCACTTTTGGTGGAAATTATGGAAGATGGGACGATTTATATGACGGGAACGGTGAAGAGGGTTGGAACGTTTACGCTGGCGGGGGATTTCTTTGCGTGAAATGCGCAGAAAACTTTGCGGATCGAGTTGATATCTGATATAATGAAGGTGCATACTGAATTATAAAGATATAAAAGGAAAAGAGGAGCACAAATGAAAATATCAGAACTTTTAAATAACGGAAAGGTAGGAATTTCCTGCGAATTATTTCCGCCGAAGCTTGGAAGCCAGCTGAACAATGCCAAAGAAGTGGTAAAAGAAATGGCAAAGCTTTCGCCGGCTTATATGAGTATTACCTACGGAGCAACCGGAGGTACAAGCGAATATACGGTAGATATTGCAAATGAAATCCAGAATGTAAATCACATTCCGGCACTGGCGCATTTGACCTGTGTATCCTCTACGAAGGAAAAGGTACATTCAGTGATTGCACAGTTAAAGGAAATGAAAATCGAAAACATTCTGGCGCTTCGGGGCGATATTCCAAAGGAGGCGGATTTTCCCCTGCCGAATCAGTACCGCTATGCCTGTGAGCTGATTGCAGATATCAAAAGCCAGGGAGATTTCTGTATCGGAGGCGCCTGTTATCCGGAGGGACATCCGGAAGCGGATTCTATTCCGGAAGATTTGGTTCATCTGAAGGAAAAGGTAGATGCGGGCTGTGATTTTTTGACGACACAGATGTTTTTTGACAACAACATCTATTATAATTTTATGTATAAGGTTTTGCAGAAGAATATCAAGGTGCCGGTGATTGCCGGGATTATGCCTGTCACAAACAGCGGACAGATCAAAAAGATCATTTCCCTTTCCGGGAATATGGTGCCGCCGCGTTTTAAGGCGATCGTTGACCGCTTTTCAGACAATCCGGCTGCAATGCGCCAGGCTGGTATTGCATATGCAACGGAACAGATTATTGATCTGATTGCCAATGGTGTGGATCATGTACATATTTATACCATGAACAAGCCGGATGTGGCGGGAGAGATTTTTCAGAATCTTTCGGAAATTTATATCAGAAATTAGCAAAGGAGACTGCATTTACCGCAGTCTCTTTTTCCATAGAATAAAGACCGATAATAGTGAGGCTGTGATCTGACTTAACAGCATACCCATAAGATAAGCCCGAAGACCTTGCCGGGGAATCAGAAAATAAACAAAATAGATGCGGATTCCGATACCCAGAAGATTTAACAGAAACGGATAAGCCGGCATGCCAAGTCCGTGCATGATGCTGGACAGAATGGAAGACAGAAACAAAAACGGGCAGATATAGCTCAGCATGCAGATGAATTTTCCGGCAAGAGCATTGCCGAACAGAAAATCACCGATCCATTTTCCGGTAAAAAGCAGGCCTCCGGTGCAGATTGAGCCAAGGAGCAGACAGGTAAAAATAGTCTGATATATGGTTTTTTTGATTTTTTCGTTATCATTCCGGCTGTCTGCCTCAGAAATGGCAGGCAGGATCATGACGGATACAGAGTTCGTAAAAACGGTAGGAAAAGTAACAACGGAAAGCGCCATACCGGTCAATACGCCGAATACACTTAAGGCATCGCTTTGGGAATATCCGAATTGTGTCAGTCTGGAGGGAATCAGTATGGATTCAAAGCTGGCAAATAAAGTTAATGCCAGACGGTTCATGCTCAGGGGAATGGAATAGGCTAAAAGCTTTCTTCCCGGATGCGATACCCGATAGCCGGTGGGCTCTGCCGGTTTTTCTTTTGAAAAAAGCAGCGCTGTGATACACAGAAGAAATGCACCGAACTCACCAAATACAAGTCCCCAGACGGCGATAGATGCGTCTATGGAGCCTCCCTGTTCCATGCGGATCTGGTAGATCAAAAATACAAAGGCTACCCGGACAAATTGTTCCATAAAGGAAGAAGCGGCAGGAATGGCTGCTTTTTTTTTGCCGTAATAATAACCGTGTATACAGGAATGCACAGAGGCGAGAGGGATCGAGCAGGCCAGAATCGGAATCAGCGGCGCGCAGCGCGGCTCTAATAAAATATTTTCTGCAATAAATTCGGAATACCGGAATAAAAGCAGCATGATGACAAGAGATAGAAATCCGGAAATCATAAGACTAAGCCGGAGAAATCGTTTGGGAGAGGAGGGGTCCCGGTTTTGGTATTCCGCAATATATTTGGACAAGGCAGTGCCGAGACCGGAGACGGTGATGGCAAAACAAATGGTTGAAATCGGAAAAATAAGCTGATAGATACCAAGTCCTTCTGCACCGATTGTTCTGGATAGGAATATTCTATAGAAGAAGCCTATGATTTTGCCGAGGACACCGGAAGCAGTCAGCAGCAAAGTGCCGGATATGATCGGATTTTTTAGTTTGTTGAAAATCTGCACGTGATCACCATAAAAATCAGGGTTTGTGTATTATATGAGAAATGGAGAGTAAAAATGAGTAAGATGATTTATTTAGATCATGCAGCGACCACAAGAACCCTTCCGGAAGTAACAAAAGCAATGGAGCCGTATCTGGATATTTACTATGGAAATCCTTCTACTATTTATGAATTTGGGGAAAAAAGCAGGGATGCGATTGAACATGTAAGAGAAACCATTGCCCGTACCATTCATGCCAGACCGGAGGAAATCTTTTTTACATCAGGCGGTACGGAATCGGATAACTGGGCGCTGAAGGAGGCTGCAAGCTATTATGAGCGCATCCATGAGGGAGAAAAGGGCTGTATTCTGACAACGCCGGTAGAGCATCATGCTATTTTAAACAGTTGTCAGGAGTTAGAGGAGATGCATTGCGGGATTACGTTTTTGAAGGTAGATGAAAGCGGGAGAGTCATTTTAAGGGAGGCGGAGAATGCTATAGCGGAACAGGAAAATGCGTGTCTGCTGTCCGTTATGTATGCCAATAATGAGATCGGAACGATAGAACCGATTGATGATCTGGGACGGCTGGCAAAAAAAAGCGGATTGATTTTTCATACGGATGCGGTTCAGGCATACGGACATCTGCCGATTCATGTGGGACGGGACCACATTGATATGTTAAGCGCCAGTGCACACAAATTCGGAGGGCCGAAAGGGGTAGGCTTTTTGTATATCCGAAGCAATATTAATCTGCCGGCCTTTATCCATGGCGGAGCCCAGGAGAGCAACCGGCGGGCCGGAACAGAAAATGTGCCGGGCATTGTGGGAATGGGAAAAGCGGCAGAGCTGGCGCATAGGAGAATGCGTATGGAAAATCACAAGGTCAGATATCTGCGGGATTATCTTGCCCACCGTATTTTACAGGAAATTCCGGATGTAATTATGACAGGAAACCGGAAGTTTCGGCTTTCCAATAATGCCAGCTTTTGCTTTAAGGGAATTACGGGAGAAGCGGCGGCAATTCTTTTGGATACCCAGGGCATTTGTGTTTCCTCCGGTTCGGCATGTTCCACCGGCAGTTATGAGGATTCCCATGTGCTTTCGGCGATTGGCGTGGAAAGTGAATGGGCGCAGGGAGCAGTCCGCTTTACGCTCGGAGCGGAAAATACAAAGGAGGAAATGGATTATGTAGCAGAAAAAGTAAAAATGGTAGTTGCAGATATGAGGGGGAATTGACAACTTTTTTTTGTAAGATTATACTGCTTTATAGGAAACGGCAGAATATTTGTCGTTTCCCATAACATATGCGCAAGTAAAAACAGCCAGAGAAATACAGTCGGAAAAGGAAGAAGACAGAACGGAGAGGTAAAATGACAGGCAGAAAAGTAGTGGTAGGTATGTCCGGAGGCGTAGATTCCTCCGTGGCAGCTTATCTTTTAAAGGAACAGGGATATGATGTGGTCGGTGTTACCATGCGTTTGTGGCAGGAGGATTTTGACAGGGAGGAAACAGGCAGAGAGTGTTGTTCCTTAAGTGCGGTTTCCGATGCAAGGCGTGTTGCCGATGAAATCGGAATCCCCTTTTATGTGATGAATTTTGAAGAGGCGTTTAAGAATCATGTTGTGGATTATTTCGTAAAGGAATATATTCATGGCAGAACACCAAACCCCTGCATTGCCTGCAATCGTTATGTAAAATGGGAAGCTCTTTTAAACCGCAGTATGGAGATCGGCGCAGATTATATTGCCACCGGACACTATGCTAGAATCATCCGAAGAGAAAACGGCAGATATGCAATTGCAGCCTCCAAAACGGCAAAGAAGGACCAGACCTATGCATTATATAATCTGACGCAGGATCAGCTGGCCCATACGCTGATGCCGGTGGGTGAATACACAAAAGAAGAAATCCGCGCCATTGCAGAGAGGATTTCGCTTCCGGTGGCAGAGAAACCGGACAGTCAGGAGATCTGTTTTATTCCAGATAATAATCATGGGAGCTTTATTGCGCGTATGGCAGGAGAAAAAACGCCGGCACGGGGCAATTTTGTCACGGCAGACGGACAGATTCTGGGACAGCACAAAGGGATTACCCATTATACAATCGGGCAGCGCAAGGGACTGAATCTTGCTATGGGAAGACCTGTTTTTGTGACGGAAATCCGTCCCGATACCAATGAGGTTGTAATCGGAGAAGCACAGGAAGTGTTTTCGAAAGAATTGACGGCAGATCGGGTTCATTGTATGGGAGTGCCGCAGATTACAGACGGTATGCGTTTTCTGACGAAAATACGTTATGCCCATAAAGGCGCCATGGCAACGGTTTATCCAGAAAAAGAAGGGAAATTAAAAGTGGTATTTGACGAGCCCCAGCGTGCTGTGACACCGGGGCAGGCGGTTGTTTTTTATGAAGGGGAATGTGTCGCGGGAGGCGGTATCATTCTGTAATATTGTCAGGAACCTGTCTTATAGAAGATGGGTTTTCTTTTTTGGAATACAGTATAATGTGTAAATCCTGCATCCTTTAAAATGCCGGAAAGCCTGCAGTAATCATAGGCAATGTGTTCCGGTGCATGGGCGTCGGAGCCTAAGGTTAAAATTTCACCGCCAAGCTCCCGGTAGCGTTTTAAAATATCCTCAGTAGGATGGGGATGATTTAAGCCGTATTTGAAGCCCGCCATATTGATTTCAATACCTTTTCCTTTGGCAATCAGTGTTTTTAGAATTTCGTCTATAACATTGGTGCAAAAGCTGGACTACAATAATTTCTTCATCACTATTGGCATTTAC
>CANODN010000033.1 GCA_947564765.1 uncultured Roseburia sp.
TTATCGTGAATTTGGAAAGCATGACAAAGGAACAGCAGAGAGAATGTCTGGACAATATTGAAAGCAACATGAGTATGCTGAAAACTTATCTTGAGGAAAATATTGCATTGAAAGAGAACGACCTGGATATTCCCGTTACCGGCAGGGCAGTTTTACAGCAGCAGTTTCTTTTGGTACAGGCAATCGAACAATGGATTGCGGCGTTAAAAGAAAATTAAGACGGGAGCGGAGAAACCTTTGAAGATAGCCTTTGTATATAAAACTGGTATCCGCTCTAATTTTAATGGCAGGAGGAAAACCAATATGATTTATACCGTTACATGGAACCCATCTTTGGATTATGTCATATCTATGCATAATTTTGAAATAGGAAAGACAAATCGCACTGTGGCAGAGCAGATTTTTCCCGGAGGCAAAGGGATTAATGTGTCTATTGTTTTAAATCATCTTGGAATTGAGAATACGGCATTGGGATTTACGGCAGGTTTTACCGGAGTACAGCTAGAAAAAGAGCTTTACAAAATGGGTTTGTGTACGGATTTTATACAGATAGAGAACGGCTTTTCCCGTATCAATGTCAAATTAAAGGATTATGACGGTACAGAGATCAATGGTATGGGACCGGATGTTGATCAGGCTTCCATTGAGAAGCTATATCAAAAGCTGGATAAACTAAAAGAAGGAGATATACTGGTTCTGGCCGGCAGTATTCCAAAATCTCTGCCAGATTCTATCTATCAGGATATGTTGGCATATCTTTTTGGAAAAGAAATTCTGTTTGTTGTAGATGCTGCCGGAGAGCTGCTGTTAAATGTACTGGAGTACAAGCCGTTTTTGGTGAAGCCGAATCGCCATGAACTGGAGGAAACCTTTGGCGTAACGTTACATACACAGGAGAAAATCATTTTTTATGCAAAGATGCTTCAGGAAAAAGGAGCACGGAATGTACTGGTATCTATGGCCGGAGAGGGAGCCATACTGGCGGACGAAAGAAGGGAAATACACAGGCTTGCAGCACCAAAAGGAACACTGATTAATGCGGTAGGAGCCGGAGATTCTATGGTAGCCGGGTTTCTGGCAGGGTGGCTTAAAACGCAGGATTATGACTATGCATTCCGTATGGGTGTTTCAGCCGGAAGCGCCAGTGCTTTTTCAGAAACTCTGGCAGAACGGAAAGAGATAGAGAAAATTTATGGCAGACTTGCTTGAATTCATGCGGAAAGCAGAAAAACGATAGAACTTGAATTTTAAAATGTAACATGCTAATATAGGTAGGAAATACGATAGAAGACGAAACGAGGAGCGCTATGAAGAAGAAAAAGAAGCAGAAGAAACCATTAGATATTTCCGAAATCTTTGGCAGAGAAATTACCTATGTATATTTGCTGGTGATGTTTGGGCTGTTTCCGGTTTTTTATCCGGGGCATTTGATCGGCATCCATTCTGTAAAAAGCAGTTTTTATACTGCGGCATCGGCAGTCTACTTTTGTCTGTTGGTGATACCTTTGATCAGTCAGATTTTTTTGTGTATCAAAGAACGCCGGAGGATAAAACCCGGCCTGATAGATGGCTTTGCACTTCTGTTTCTGGCGGCAGTCGGGATCTCTACATTGACAGCACTGAATCGGACAAATGCAATTTACGGGAATGACAATATTAAAACAGGGGCAATTGTACTGGCACTGTGCGGGGTGACTTATTTTACAGCCAGAAAATATGCAAGGTGCGACCGGACTTTGGTTCTGGTGAATCTGGCCGCCAGTGCATTTATTTATTTGTCCGGTATTTTTCTGACCTGTCAGTTTGATATTTTAAATATGCAGAAGAATATTATCGATGCACAGAAAACAGCTTTTATCAGTCCCATCGGCAATATAGATTTTAATGTTTCATACATCAGTTTGATGCTTCCGGCGGCAATGGTTTTGTTTCTGGTATGCAGGGAAACGCTGCTAAGATATTTGATGGCGGCATCTGTCTTTCTGGGCGTTATGGATTCCTTCTGTGTACGTACGGAGAGCGGGATTATTTTGCTGGTATTTTTGCTTTTGCTGCTGTTTTATTTTGCATTGGAGCAGAGACAGTGGCTGGAACGTTATATCATTATTGTTCAGATTTTTTGCGGGGCAAATATTTCCGTGTTTTTGTTAAAAACTATATTACAGGAGCATATGTATCCGTTCGGCGGATTGGGCTTATATCTGCTGAGAACGGAGACTGTTGTGGTTGAAGCAGTGATTCTGGCAGTCTTGTTTTGGGTTTGGAAGCGACATAAAATGCCCGGAGAAGAAAAGCTTTTGCAGATACAGAAATATTATAAAATAATTTGTCTGTCCTTGATTGCTGCGGGAATTGTATGGATATTGATTTTAAATCTCTTTTTAAAGGAGCAAATGGCAGGGACTGTGTGGGATGCGCTTATATTACAAGACAGTACATTTACGCGCAGAGGCTACATCTGGATTCGGACTATGGAGGAATTTAAAAAACTTCCCCTTATCAATCAGATATTCGGATGCGGCGGCGGATGCTTTATCGATTTTATTTATCCGTCCTATGGAGCGGAGATGATTGAGATTTTCCAGGCCGCATATTATGAGCCGCATAACGATTTCCTTCAGGTGCTTGTAACAACCGGAATTGCAGGCGTGATCGGTTATTTCGGTATGATTTTCACAACGATGGTTATGGCATTTCGAAAAAGAAAAGAGCGTAACCTGCAGATCGTTGTTATTATGGTACTGGCGGCCTATCTGCTGCAGGGACTGGTCAACAGCTATACGATTTTTGTAATTCCTCTGGTATTTCTGATACTGGGAATGGCCGATTCGGATTCTGTGGCAGAAGAAGCATTTGAATGAGGGAGAAGATAACCATGGAGTTTCGGCCGTGTATTGATATCCACAACGGAAAAGTAAAACAGATTGTAGGAAGCAGTTTAAAAGATGAGGGAAACCGGGCAGAGGAAAATTATGTTTCCGCAAAAGACAGTGCATTTTATGCAAATTTATATAGAAAAGATGGGCTAAAAGGCGGTCATGTGATTATGCTGAATCCCGCAGGCAGTGAATATTATGAATTGACAAAGCGGCAGGCGCTTTTGGCGCTTGCCGCTTATCCGGGGGGCTTGCAGATTGGCGGCGGAATTCACGCGGAAAATGCAGAGGAATTTCTTACGGCAGGAGCCAGTCATGTCATTGTTACCTCCTATGTTTTTTCAAACGGCAGGGTGAATTATAAGAATCTGGAAAAATTAAAACGTACAACGGGCAGGGAGCGGCTGGTACTGGATTTGAGCTGCAGAAAGCGCGGAGAAGATTATTATATCGTTACAGACCGCTGGCAGAAATTTACGGAGGAGAAGATTACATATTCTCTGCTGGATTATCTTATGGAGTATGCGGATGAGTTTTTAGTCCATGCCGCAGATGTGGAAGGAAAGACTTCCGGGATTGAAAAAGAACTGGCAAAGCTTCTGGGCAGCTGGGGTAAAATCCCAATCACATATGCAGGAGGCGTGGGAGGCTTTGCGGATCTTAAAATACTTAAGGAAGCAGGGCAGAATCGATTGAATGTTACCATCGGAAGTGCATTGGATTTTTTCGGCGGTTCCATGGAATACCAAAAAGTGCTTGCTTATATGAGCAATGCAGGAAGATTCGAAGAGCAGTAAAAGGAAGAGGTGAAGGAAATGAAGTTCACAAAAATGCAGGGACTTGGAAATGATTATATATATGTAAACTGTCTGGAGGAAACGGTATCGGACCCCTCTGCTCTGGCTGTGAGATTAAGTGACCGTCATTTTGGCGTCGGAGGGGATGGACTGATTTTAATCAAGCCATCCGAAAAGGCAGATTTTGAAATGGATATGTATAACGCAGACGGTTCCAGAGGCATGATGTGCGGCAATGGCATACGATGTGTGGCAAAGTATGTTTATGATAAAGGGCTTACAGATCAGACGTCGATTTCCATTGATACACAGTCCGGTGTAAAATATCTGGATCTGACTGTCGAGAATGGCAAAGCGGTTCTGATTAAAGTAAATATGGGATCGCCGTCCTTTTTGGCCGGCAAGATTCCGGTGACTGCAGATACCGAAGAGGTGATTGCAGCTCCCCTTACCGTGGATGGCAGGGAGTATCAGATCACCTGCGTATCCATGGGAAATCCGCATTGTGTTACTTTTTTAGAGGAAGATGTCAGGGAGCTGGAGTTGACCAAAACGGGACCGCTTTTTGAAAATCATATATGCTTTCCGGACCGGATTAATACGGAGTTTATCAATGTAATTGACAGAAAGACACTGCGTATGCGGGTCTGGGAAAGAGGAAGCGGAGAAACGTTAGCCTGCGGAACCGGAGCCTGTGCGGCGGCCGTGGCGGCGATTAAAAACCGGCTGACAGAGGAGAACGTCACGGTTCATCTTCTGGGAGGAGATTTGCAGATCCATTGGGACCGGAAAGCAGATATCGTCTATATGACAGGGCCTGCGGAAATTGTATTTGACGGGGAATTTGAATAAATTAGGTACACAATAATAAAGAAGTGAGGAGATAAAAAATGTTTCAGATTAATGACAATTATCAAAAGCTGCCGGGAAGTTATTTGTTCAGTACGATTGCCAAAAAAGTAGCGGCTTTTACGGAGGCAAATCCGGATAAGCGTATTATCCGTCTTGGAATCGGAGATGTGACACAGCCTTTGGCTCCTGCAATTATTGAAGCGATGCACAAGGCAGTGGACGAAATGGGAGATGCGGCGACATTTCATGGTTACGCTCCGGATCTTGGGTATGATTTTTTGCGGAAGGCGATTGTAGAAAATGATTATAAAGCAAGAGGCTGTGAGATTGAGGCAGATGAAATTTTTGTATCGGACGGTGCAAAAAGCGACTCTGCAAATATACAGGAAATTTTTGCGGTGAATAACCGTATTGCAGTATGTGATCCGGTTTATCCTGTTTATGTGGATTCGAATGTTATGGCAGGAAGGACAGGGACTTACGATTCGGAAACGGAAAAGTGGAGTGATGTTATCTATATGCCTTGTACGGCAGAGAATCATTTCGTACCGGAATTTCCAAAAGAAACACCGGATCTGATTTATCTGTGTCTGCCGAATAACCCGACCGGAACGACATTGACGAAATCCCAGCTGCAGGAATGGGTGGATTATGCCAATAAGGTCGGTGCGGTGATCCTGTATGACGGCGCTTATGAAGCATATATTTCAGAAAAAGATGTTGCACATTCCATATACGAGTGCAGCGGAGCGCAGACCTGTGCGATTGAGCTGAAGAGCTTTTCCAAAAATGCAGGATTTACCGGCGTCAGATTAGGCTATACCGTAGTGCCGAAAGCATTGAAATGCAACGGAGTATCTCTCCGGGATATGTGGGCAAGACGTCATGGAACGAAGTTTAACGGAGCGCCTTATATTGTACAGCGTGCAGGAGAGGCAGTTTATTCTGCTGAGGGAAAAGCGCAGCTAAAGGATCAGGTGGCTTATTATATGAAAAACGCTTCCGTGATAAAAGAAGGGTTAAAGGATGCCGGATATACGGTGTTCGGCGGAGTGAATGCGCCATACATCTGGTTAAAGACGCCGGATCAGATGACCTCCTGGGATTTCTTTGATTATCTTTTGGAAAAGGCCAATGTAGTAGGAACGCCGGGGTCCGGATTTGGTCCCAGCGGGGAAGGCTATTTCCGCCTGACAGCCTTTGGAACCTATGAGAATACAGAGGCGGCTGTGAAAAGGATTCAGGCATTATAGGAGGAATTTATGTTTTATATCGGCAGCCATATATCGGCCTCAAAGGGTTATGAGGCAATGGGAAAGCAGGCCTTAAAGCTGGGGGCGAATACATTTGCATTTTTTACCAGAAATCCAAGGGGCGGAAAGGCAAAGGAAATCGATCCGGCAGATGTAGAAAAGTTCCTTGCACTGGCAAAGGAGCATGAGTTTGGAAAACTGGTGGCGCATGCGCCGTATACCATGAATGCCTGTGCCGCCAAAGAGGATATCCGCAGATTTGCCAAAGAGATATTGACGGATGATCTTTTGCGGATGGAATTTACACCGGGAAATTATTATAATTTTCATCCGGGTTCCCATGTGGGACAGGGTGTGGATACGGGCATTGATTTGATTGCGGGACTTTTAAACGAGGTTCTGAGGCCGGAACAGAGCACAACTGTACTGTTGGAAACCATGGCGGGTAAAGGCTCTGAGATCGGGCGTAATTTTGAGGAGCTGCAGGCAATACTGGAAAAAGTGACGCTGCGGGATAAAATGGGCGTGTGCTTAGACACCTGTCATGTCTGGGATGGCGGATATGATATTGTAGGCGATTTGGACGCTGTACTGGAGGAATTTGACCGGATCATCGGCCTGGAGCATTTAAAAGCAATTCATATGAATGACAGTATGAATCCATTGGGCAGTCATAAGGACAGGCATGAAAAGATCGGACAGGGACAGATCGGACTGAAAGCTATGGAACGGATTATCAATCATCCAAAGCTGCAGGGCAGACCGGTTATTTTAGAGACGCCAAACGATGACGCGGGCTGGACAAAAGAGATTGCAATGCTTAGAAATCTGCACTCATAAAATAGAAATCGAATAAAAGAGACTGTCATATAAGTCTTAAGTATTTTTAAATGAAAACACAGGAAGCCTTAAAAAAGTATTTATTCTTCTGTGGTATACTGTCAAAAAATAAGAATTGACGATGCAATCAGAAGTGGAGGTAACCTGTTTTATGAAAGGGAAGAAAATACTGACGGCGGCAGTTATCGTATTTTGTATCTTGATATTTGCAGCAATGGTAAAAGCATATCTGGATGGAAAATTCGAATCAGTAGAAACACTGCAGGAATATATTAGAGGATTCGGCATATTTGCACCCATTGTATTGATTGTGATTCAGGCAATACAGGTGATTTTTCCCATTCTGCCGGGATTTTTGGGCTGTGCCGTGGGAGCCGTCTTGTTTGGAAGTGCAGGGGGATTTTGGTGCAATTATATCGGCATATCGGCAGGCTCAATCATAGCATTTCTTTTGGCAAAAAAGTACGGAATTAAACTGGTAGAAAAATTATTTCCCAGAGACCAGTATGAAAAATATTCCGGCTGGGCAGGAAAAAGCAGATCGTATGTGGCGTTTTTGTTTCTGGGAATGGCGCTGCCTCTGTTCCCGGATGATTTTTTCTGTTATTTTTCCGGATTGACAAAGATGCGGGCGGAGAAGTTTGCTGCGATTATTGTATTAGGAAAGCCATGGTGCATTTTGGCGTATAGTCTCGCGTTTGCTGCGATTTGACAGAAATGAAAATTTCTGTCATTTTTTGATTACTTAAAAAATCAATGAAATCATCATTTAAACCTTGTAAAATAACAAAAACTCCTGTATCTTAAAATACAGGAGATAAAAACATGGATTTATTTGATTATGTGAGAGAACAGAATAAGGAAAAGGAATCACCTCTGGCTTCCAGGCTGCGCCCCGACACAATAGAAGAGGTGGTAGGGCAACAGCATATTATAGGAAAGGACAAGCTGCTATACCGGGCAATCAACGCAGATAAGCTTTCGTCTGTTTTGTTTTATGGACCGCCGGGAACAGGAAAAACAACACTTGCCAAGGTCATTGCCCATACCACAAGCGCCGATTTTACTCAGATTAATGCTACTTCAGCCGGCAAGAAGGATATGGAAGAGGTGATTCAAAAGGCAAAAGAAATTCAGGGCATGTATGGAAGAAAGACCATACTGTTTATTGATGAGATCCACAGATTTAACAAGGGGCAGCAGGATTATCTGCTTCCTTTTGTAGAAGACGGCACTGTCATATTGATAGGGGCGACAACGGAAAATCCATATTTTGAAGTGAATCCCGCTTTGATTTCCAGGTCTGTAATCTTTGAACTGAAATCTCTGACGAAAGAGGATATCAAGGTACTGCTCCTTCGGGCAGTGACTGACGAGAAGAAGGGAATGGGCTCTTATGGAGCTGAAATAGATGGAGATGCGCTGGAATTTCTGGCGGATGTCAGCAACGGAGATGCAAGAGCGGCGCTGAATGCTATTGAGCTGGGCGTTTTGACCACAGAGCGGAGTGAAGATGGAAAGATTCATATTACACTGGATGCTGCATCAGAGTGTATTCAAAAAAGGGTTGTAAGATATGATAAAAGCGGAGATAATCATTATGATACTATATCTGCATTTATCAAGAGTATGAGGGGCTCCGATCCGGACGCCGCCGTTTACTATCTTGCCCGTATGCTCTATGCCGGAGAGGATATTCGTTTTATTGCAAGAAGAATTATGATCTGTGCATCGGAAGATGTGGGGATGGCAGATCCCAATGCATTAAATGTAGCAGTATCAGCGGCTTTGGCGGTAGAACGGATCGGAATGCCGGAGGCACAGATCATTTTGTCGGAGGCCGTGACTTATGTGGCAACGGCGCCGAAGAGTAACGCATCCTGCCTGGCCATTGGCAGAGCGTTTGAAGCAGTCAAAAATACCAGGACGGCGCAGGTTCCGCCTCATTTGCAGGATTCCCACTACAAATCGGCCAACAAACTGGGCCGGGGCCTTGGATATAAATATGCCCATGATTATCCGATGCATTATGTGAAGCAGCAGTATCTTCCGGATGGACTGACGGAAGAGAAGTTTTACGAGCCTACGGAAAACGGCTATGAAAAGCAGGTTTTATCCTATATGGACAAAATAAAGAATCAGGAGGAACAAAGATGAAATCATATCAGGAAATGACAAAAGAAGAATTATTACAGGAAAAAAAGCAGCTGGACAAAGAGTACAGAAGGTATCAGATGAGAGGATTGCAGCTGGATATGTCCAGAGGAAAGCCTTCTGCAGAGCAGCTGGATATTTCTATGGGTATGATGGATGTTTTGCACGGCGGTGATAATCTTGCCTGTGAAGATGGCACAGACTGCAGAAATTACGGTGTGGTAGATGGTATCCACGAAGCAAAGGTGCTGTTGGGTGATATGATTGAGTGTAATCCGGATAATATCATCATTTACGGAAATTCCAGTCTGAATATTATGTACGATACGGTTGCCCGTTCTATGACACACGGCGTTATGGGAAGCACACCCTGGTGCAAGCTGGATAAAGTGAAATTCTTATGTCCTGTTCCGGGGTATGACAGACATTTTGCCATTACAGAGCATTTTGGAATTGAGATGATCAATATTCCGATGCTTCCTACCGGACCGGATATGGATATGGTAGAAGAGCTGGTGGCTAGTGATGATGCGATTAAAGGAATCTGGTGTGTGCCGAAATATTCCAATCCCCAGGGTATCACATATTCCGACGAAACGGTACGCCGTTTTGCAAGACTGAAACCGGCAGCAAGGGATTTTCGGATTTATTGGGACAACGCCTATGGCGTACATCATTTATATGACATTGATCAGGATAATCTGGTGGAAATCTTTGCAGAATGTAAACGGGCAGGTAATCCGGATATGGTATACAAATTCTGTTCTACTTCCAAAATCAGTTTTCCGGGTTCCGGTGTGGCGGCGATCGCAGCTTCTGCCAATAATTTAGAAGATATCAAAAAGCAGCTTATAGTACAGACCATCGGACATGACAAGGTAAACCAGCTTCGCCATGTGAGATTTTTTAAGGATATTCACGGAATTACCGAGCATATGAGAAAGCATGCGGACATTCTCCGGCCAAAATTTGAGATGGTTTTGGACATTCTTGCCAGAGAGCTGGAGGATATCGGCGCAGGCAACTGGTATTGTCCGAAGGGCGGCTATTTTATCTGCTATCAGGCTCTGGATAACTGTGCAAAAGAGATTGTTTCCAGAGCAAAAAAGGCAGGCGTTGTTATGACTCCGGCGGGAGCGCCGTTCCCTTACGGAAAAGATCCGAAGGATTCTGTCATTCGTATTGCACCGACGTATCCCAGCATTGAAGATCTGGAAACGGCAGCGAATATATTTGTAGTCTGTGTGAAACTGGTCAGCATAGAAAAGATTTTATCCGAAATGGAATAGAACAAACAGGTAAAAGGCATAAAACAGATTGTATTTTGAAGTATGAAACAGTATACTGTTGATATAGGAACTTCGTTGAGCACAGGGAGAAGAAGGAGAGGGTAAGATATGATTTTAGAAAGAATTTTGGATTTGACAGATTATGGTCTGGCAACCGGACTGATTGAAAAGGCAGACGAGCATTTTACGATTAACCGTCTGCTGGAGCTGTTTCGTCTGGATGAAATGGAAGATGAGGTTTATGCTGCACATGCCAAAAAAGGCGGTATGACAAGAGAAGCGTCAGAGGAAGCGTTAGAAGGCATTTTAAAGGATTTGTTGGATTATGCGTATGAGAATGGCATTACGGAAGAAAACAGCGTTGTTTACCGTGATTTATTCGATACAAAGATTATGAGTCTGCTGGTTCCAAGACCAAGTGAAGTGATTGGCAAATTTCAGGCATTATATGAAAAGGATGCAAAAGAGGCAACGGATTATTTTTATACCTTAAGCAGAGATACGGATTATATCCGCAGATACCGGATTAAGAAGGATTTAAAATGGACTGCTGATACGGAATACGGTACACTGGATATTACGATCAATCTTTCCAAACCGGAAAAAGATCCCAAGGCCATTGCGGCTGCGAAGCTGGCAAAACAGAGCGGATATCCGAAATGTCTGCTCTGCCGGGAGAATGAGGGATACGCCGGCAGGGTAAATCATCCGGCAAGACAGAATCACAGGATTATTCCTGTTACGATCAATAACAGTGACTGGTTCTTCCAGTATTCTCCGTATGTATACTACAATGAACATTGTATTGTATTTAATTCCAAACATACGCCGATGAAGATTGAACGTGCGACCTTTGGTAAGCTGCTCGATTTTGTAGCGCAGTTTCCTCATTATTTTGTAGGCTCCAATGCTGATCTTCCCATTGTAGGAGGTTCTATTTTAAGCCATGATCATTTTCAGGGCGGTCATTATGAATTTGCCATGGCAAAAGCTCCTGTGGAAAAAGAAATTTCCTTTGCGGGATTTGAGGATGTAAAGGCAGGAATTGTAAAATGGCCGATGTCTGTCATTCGTCTGGATTGTGCAGACAAAGACCGTTTGATTGAGCTTGCGGATAAGATTTTGCTTGCCTGGAGAGGATATACAGATGAAGAGGCATACATATTTGCAGAGACAGATGGAGAACCGCATAATACGATTACACCGATTGCGAGAAAACGCGGCGATTTGTTTGAATTGGATCTGGTGCTCCGCAATAATATTACAACCGAGGAGCATCCGCTTGGTGTGTATCATCCCCATGCAAAGCTGCATCATATCAAGAAAGAAAATATCGGCTTGATCGAGGTTATGGGACTTGCCGTTCTTCCTGCACGGTTAAAAGATGAAATGGCGGCATTACAGGAGGCTATTTTAGCAGGCTTGGATCTTCGGGCAGATGAAACTCTTGAGAAACATGCAGACTGGGTAGAGGAATTTTTGCCGAAATATGAAAGCATCACCAAAGAGAATATCGAAGGCATTGTCCAGAAAGAAATCGGACTTGTATTTTCAGAAGTATTAGAGGATGCTGGTGTATACAAATGCACACCGGAAGGCAGAGACGCATTTATGCGATTTGTAGATAGTGTAGAATAAAAATAGTATAGACATCAGGCCACAGATATTTCGTTTTGCAGATCATTGCTGATGGCACATTGTTTGTCTGTGGTTTGATGTCTTAAAAAGAAGAAACAGTGGATTACAAAATTTGAGCAAAATTTTTGAAATTTTTTAAAAAATATATTGACAAAGAACAATTTATCCTGTATTATATTTATTGTGCTTGAGAGATACATCAGAGAGCAGAAATTGAATATGCGATAGTGGCGTAGTTGGTAACGCGCGACCTTGCCAAGGTCGAGACCGCGGGTTCGAGCCCCGTCTATCGCTCTTGAATGAGAACCGCAAACCCTTGATTTGAAAGGGCTTGCGGATTTCTTTTTTTGTCAGGATTTGCTAATTCTGATTAATTCTGATTAAATCTGATTAAATTTGATTAAGAAAGTTTTCTCTGATTTAAAATCTGAACGGCATTTTGTATCTCTGCGCCTGTAAAATAATTTTTCCTTTACTTTCCTAAATACCTGCTGTGCGACGAGCGCGCCTTCGCCCA
>CANODN010000034.1 GCA_947564765.1 uncultured Roseburia sp.
ATTCCAGAGATGAATACAAGCAGTTTGTGATGAACAATAAATTCAGCAAATATAAAGGAAAACTGCGGTTTTTTATCGGAGATGTCAGAGATAAGGACAGACTGTACCGGGCGTTTGACGGAGTGGATTATGTGGTTCACGCCGCCGCATTAAAGCAGGTGCCTGCCTGTGAATACAATCCTATGGAAGCAGTAAAAACAAACATCAACGGAGCCATGAATATTGTGGATGCTGCATTGGACTGCGGCGTAAAACGGGTAGTGGCGCTTTCCACCGATAAGGCGGTGAATCCCATCAATCTTTACGGAGGGACAAAGCTGGTATCGGACAAATTGTTTATTGCGGCAAATGCATATGCAGGGACAAAGGATGTCTGTTTTTCCATTGTAAGATATGGGAATGTGGCAGGAAGCAGAGGTTCTGTCATTCCGTTTTTCAGAAATATAGCAGCAGAAGGGAAAAAGGAGCTGCCGATTACCGATTACCGGATGACGCGTTTCTGGATTAGCCTGGAGGAAGGCGTACAGCTTGTGATCAAGGCATTGTCTGAAGCAAAAGGCGGCGAGACCTTTATTTCCAAAATTCCTTCTTTTAAAATTACGGATCTGGCTCAGGCAATTTTGCCGGGATGTAGTATGCCGGAAGTGGGAATCCGGGAGGGCGAGAAGCTGCATGAGGTTATGGTGACAAAAGAAGATTCGATGCTGGCTTATGAATATGAAAAGCATTATATCGTATATCCTCATTTTGAATGGTGGCAGGAAAGCAAAATCCAGGCAGGAGGAAAAAAAGTAGAACAGGGATTTGAATACAGCTCCGGAACGAATACCGAGTGGATGTCGGTAGAGGAGATTGCAGAGCGGCTGAAAGAAGTTCAGGAGCATTAGGAAGGAAGCTTATGAAGGTCATAGGGATATCGGAAACGGAAGAAGGAAAAGATAAGTTTTTTTTGGAAATCTTATATGATGAACATCTGGCCAGGGGAGCTCTTTGGGTTCCGAAATCAATCTGTAAAGAGGCGGGAGGGCTGAATTTCAGAATTAAGGCAAAGCGGCAGTATGAGCTGCTGCTTCGTCTGGCGGAACGTTATTCTCTAAAGATGACAGAGTGTCCGGACGGGCAGGAGCTTTCGGAGGACTATATTTTCCTGGAAGAGGAATGGGAAGAACTGTCCTGGGAAGGAATCCGTACAGACGCTTATATCATTTCCCGATACAGGGATAAGCTGCTGGCGCATCAGTGTCTGAACGAGGTTGTGGAAAGCTTTCTTCTGGCCGGGGAGCTGTATGGTCAAACAGAAAAGGCGGCGGTTCTTCTTGAGAAAATGCTTTGCAGGGAAAGGGAGTATTACGATATCGACGATGCAGTCAGACCGATTTTAATTTATAAAGGCGTGGATGTGTGTTACAACATATTAAATTTGTTTGCCGAGCAGTTTGGAGAGGCATTGGAACGCCGAGGCGCTTTGGTGGAGTATTTTGATCCGGAGCATGAAGAGCTTCAGCAGATGGCGGAGCTTATGAACAAACGCTACCGGGCGGTAATCGGATGGCAGAGCTATATGTTCAGCATTACCTTTGGCGCTGAAAAGACATATCTGCATGATACGATCTGCGGACCTGCATTTAATTTTATCTTCGATCATCCGATCTGGGAGAAATCGATTCTGACAAATTCTCCGCAGACGGTCAGTGTTTTGACGCATGATCCCTATTACGTTGATTTTTGCAGAAAATACTACAAAAGGCATGCTTATTTGTTTCCACCGGCCGGAGAGCTGCCCCGGACAGATCGAGGGCAGAAGAAGTATACCCTCCGGAAGTTTCAATATGACATCTCGTTTATAGGTACCTATGAAGACTACTGGGCGGAAGTTATTGCGATACATAAAGCAGACCGAAAGACCCGTTTTCTGGCGAACCATTTTCTGCTGGCGCTGAGGAAGAATCCAGGTCAGACGGCAGACGAAACCTTCCGTCAGACGTTGTATGAAAGGCGGGGCGCCTATACGGATGAAGAATATCTGGAAGCCTTTTTTCAGTGCAGGAGAATGATTTTTTGTGCGATGCATTATAATCGGGTGAAAGTGATCGAAACCCTTTTGAAAGCGGGATGTAGAGTAGATGTATTTGGAGACAGCTGGGAAAAGTGCGCTTTAAAAAAATATCCCAATCTGATCCGGCATCCGAGCCTGAATGGAGAGGAATGCAAGGAGGTATGGCAGCAGTCTAAAATTTCTCTGAACATTATGTCATGGCACAGAGGGGGATTTACGGAGCGTATGGCGAATATTATGCTGTGTCAAACCGTACTGGTCACAGATGATACGAGCTATTTGAAGGGAAGATTTGAACATGGGAAGGATCTTTTGATTTTTCCGATTGATGATATGGAACAGCTTCCTGTTATGCTGAAAGAATATTTAAGTCGGCCGGAGAAGTTGGAGGAAATCGCAAAGAGCGGATTTGAAAAAGCAAAGGAATTCCATACCTGGGACAGCCGGGCAAAGGAGTTTTTGACAGATATATTGGAGGAAGAGGTATGCAGCAGGAAATAGAGAAGCGTCTGCTTTGGCTGAAGGGACTTACCATAGAAGAATATTATGAGGCGTTCGGCGATGCAGAGCAATGGCTGCAAGATCTGGAACAGTCCATCCTGCCGAAACAGGAGGATGGAGATGAAACGGCAGCCTTGTGTGAAAAGCTGACACAGGAGCTTTCTGTGTATCCTGTATGGATGAAAATACATCTCTTGTCCTTTTGTATGAAATGCAGCGGTGAAGTAACTTATGCAGAGTGGCTGATGCAGGAAATTCTGGATGCAGATTATGATATATTGGGTGAATATAATAAATATTTTCTGTACTGGCAGATGAGCAGCAGCATCTTTGAAAATACAAAACTGCAGAGTGATACAGTTGATCTGGGCAGAACAAGCTTGTACCGGGAATTGTATGATGCGTTTTGTCAGGCTCTGCATATGGAACGTTTTTCCTATATTCCTTTAGAAGAAAGAAATCAGGATCTGGTATTTTTGTTTACTGCGCAGTTTTTGACGGAAAACCATGCCCCGACGAAAACGGCCTGCGACAGGGCATATATTTTGCAGAAATACCTGGGCAGGCAGGTGGTGATAATTAACACGGCAATGATGATTCCGCAAAAGGGAGATATGCCCTTTTATGATCGGAAAAGGGGCGAGTATCTGCCGGATTACCGAAGTATCCGACAGTTTTCCTTTCGGGGAGAGCAGTTTGGATTTTTCCAGTGTGAGGATCAGATGCCGGATTTGAATACGATACAGATGCTGCTGCAAAAGGTAGAAGAAGAGAAGCCGTACTGCATTGTCAGTATCGGAGAGGGAGATCTTTGTGCAGATTTATGCGGAAGGATCGTGCCTCAAATTGCAATTGGAACGGTTTTTTCTCAGGCGGCCGTGACAATGGCGCGTTATCAGGTAATTGGAAACGAACTGCAGGCATCGGACTACAGGAAACTGCAGATTTTAGGAACAGCGCCTGAAAATGTAAAAAAGACGTTATTTACTTTTACATTTAAAAAGCAGGAGCATCATTTGAAGCGGACAGAGCTTGGCCTTCCCGAAAGGGGAGTGATACTGCTGATTACCGGCTGGCGGCTTGGAAATGAAGCAGGAAATGAATTTTTGCGTATGCTGGAGAGGGCGGTTTGGCGGGAAGATTCCATGGAAGCAGTATTTATGGGATTGTTTGAAGGCTATGAAAAAGTAATGGAGGGATTTCCTCATCTGCTGGCAAAATCTCATTATTTTCCGTATCAGGAGGATGCGCTGGCAGTGACAGAATGCTGCGACATTTATGTAAATCCAAAACGCAAAGGAGGAGGAAGCTCATCGGCAGAGGCGCTTTTTATGGGACTGCCCGTGGTAACACTTCCTGTCGGAGATGTGGCGGCAGCGGCCGGAGAGAAGTTTTGGGTAAAGGATTATGGGGAAATGGAAAACCGGATCTGCCGTTATTGTCAGGATAAGGAATTTTATGAAGAGATGTCAGCCCTTGCCAGACGAAGAGCAGAGGCATTAACAGACAGTAAAACGCATTTCTGTGAGATATTCCGGGAAATGGAACAAAGACCGGATTTTCGGTAAAGGAAAAGACGATGAAGAAGATAAGCGTAATTATTCCGTGTTATAATGCACAAAATTATATAGACAGATGTATGAACTGTCTGCGAAACCAGACGATCGGATTTCAGAACCTGGAAATTATTCTGATCAATGACGGCTCTGGGGATGCGACTCTGGGGAAATTGATGTTGTATGAACAGAAATATCCCCAGCAGATTCTGTTGGTGAATTGTGAAAAAAATCAGGGACAGGGAGCTGCCAAAAATATCGGAATCGGATATGCGTCGGCAGATTATATTGCTTTTTTGGACGTGGATGATGTGATTGCAGATTCCTTTTATGAAAAACTGTATCAAAAAATGGAAGAGAGAAATTATGACTGGGTGAGTGGGAAATTTGTGCATATTTCTCCCGAGGAGGAACCGGATTTTACGGAGCCGGTACAGAAAAAGGATCAGGAATATCATTGCACTCCCGGAGAGTGCTTATTATTTCAAAGGCTTGGAGAAGGAATGTGCAACGGCAGCTTCGGAGCGCTGCCGGTGAGGCTGTTTCGCAGGGATTTTATTACAGAGCATGAGATTTTATTCCCGGAAGGATTGATGTACGAAGACAATTACTGGGGAGCAAAGTGTGAAATCTTTGCAAAGAACGTTTTTATTCTGGATGAAGTGCTGTACTGCTATTACAAAAATACGGATTCCGTCGTATCTTCCAGAAACAAATCATATCACCTGGATCGGATGAAAATAGAAGAAATGGTTTTGGATTTGTGCAGGGAGCAGGGATTGTTTGAGAAATTCCATGAAGAAATTGAGGGACGTTTTATCCGGATGTATTATTGCGGCACATGGCTGGCAGTGTTTTTGAAAATGGATACGATACCGGAAATTCTTTCGGTGATGAGACAGAAAATATATGAGCTGTTTCCGGATTACAAAGAGAATTCTTATGTGAAAAGGTTTTCTGCACTGGATCAGATGCTGTTAACGCTGTTGGATGATGAGAATGGATATAGTATAGAGGAACTTGGGTATATCAAAGAAGGTTATGTGAAAGATTTTCTGCGCACTTATACTTGATGAATAGCTTGGAGATTCCGTTATGAGAAGATTTGTAAAAAACAAAATAACAGAATATATTGAAGATCTGCTAAAGGGACATAAGCTGCTGGAAACGGCATTTTTGCAAAAGGATACAGAGCGTATTTTAACTTTGTCTGCCGGATGTCAGGAGACGGCGATACGAATCGGAAATACCATAGAGGCAGAAGCGGTATTGTCAAAGGAAGAGAAGGCATACGGGGAAGCGGCAGTAAAAAACCTGGAGAGCTATTGTGAAACCCTGTACAGGCAGTCTGCGGGCCTGGAAGCGTTTGAAAGGCAAAATTTGGATCATTATACATCTGATGTATGGGATTTTGTAAAAAATCAAACATCCGAAGAGCTTGAGATTGTATTTTTTCCTTATAAAGCTTCTATGTGGGACAGTCTGGAAAGCGTATGGCTGGCTGCCGTAAAAGATGCGGACTGTACGGCGTATGTGGTTCCGATTCCTTATTTCGATAAAAATCCGGATGGAACGGTGTCTGCCATGCATTATGAGGGAGATTCTTTTCCGGAATATGTGCCGGTGGTGCACTGGGAGGATTATAATGTAAAAGAAAGGCATCCGGATATCATCTACATTCACAATCCCTACGACAACGGAAATAAGGTAACAACGGTTCATTTGGATTATTATGCAAAGGAATTGAAAAAGTACACGGATCTGTTGGTTTATATTCCCTATTTCGTCTGTGTGAATGATGCGGTACCGGAGCATCTTTGCGTATTGCCGGGAACGCTGTATGCGGACAGGGTGATTGTGCAGTCGGAAAAGGCGAGAGAAATTTATATCCGGGAATTTCAGAAGTTTGAAGAGGAATACGGCTGTAAGGGAAGGTTCGGAGATGCCAGGGAGAAGTTCTTAGCGCTTGGTTCTCCCAAATATGACGCTGTATTTCGGGCCATGCAGGAGGAAATCGAACTGCCAAAGGACTGGCGGAAAAAAATTGTGAAAGCCGATGGGAGCAGGAAAAAGGTTCTGCTGTATAACACCAGTGTATCCCAATTGCTTGCAGGCAAAGAAGAGCTGCTGCAAAAAATGCAGGCTGTATTTGCGTGTATGAAAAAAAGAGAGGACATTGTACTGCTCTGGAGACCGCATCCGTTAAGCGAGACGACCTGTGAAGCAATGCGGCCGGAGCTTTTGCAGGCGTATGATGGGATTGTAAAAGCATACCGAAAAGAGGATTGGGGCATTTATGACGATACGCCCAATCTCCACAGGGCGATTGCGGTTTCCGATGCTTACTATGGAGATATGAGTTCTTTGGTGGAATTGTACCGGGTGACAGGGAAACCGGTAATGATACAAAATTTAGATGTGATATAAAAAAGTAAACGGCAAGGAGGTTATCATGCAGTTTCCGGATTCCTATTTTGAAGATGAAGTGAGGGAAGGCTTTTTTGTTGCAGGCATGATGAAACGGGCATGGGCAGCGCAGTTAGAAGTCCTTTCCGATATTGACAAAATCTGTAAAAAGCATCAGATTACTTATTTTGCAGATTTTGGAACGTTGCTTGGCGCAGCCCGTCATCGAGGATTTATTCCATGGGACGACGATTTGGATATCTGTATGAAGCGGGAGGATTATAATCGTTTTCTTGCCGCCGCGAAAGAGCTGCCCAAAGGGTATTATGTGAGAACGATACATACGGACGATACCTATACCGAGTTGTTTGCCAGAGTGTTAAACAGCAGAGAGATTAATTTTGAAGCAGAATTCTTAGAGAAGTTTCACGGCTGTCCCTACGGAATGGGAATTGATGTGTTTGTTATGGATGATCTGGCGCCGGATCAAAGAGAAGAAGACCGTCAGCTGCAGATGATTCATTCTGTTTTGCAAATGATGGAGCAGATGGATGCAGGATTATTGGATACTGCAGTCTGGAACAGGGAAAAGGAGCGGATTGAGCAGGATATTATGGTAAGGACAGACAGCAGCCGTCCTCTGAAAAATCAGATGTTTCTGCTGCTGGATAAAATATTTTCCATGTATTCGGAGCAGGAAGCAGATGAGCTTGCCGTGATGCAGCTGTGGATGAAAAATAAAGAATGCCGGATGCCAAAAAAATGGTATCAGGAAGCGGTGGAGCTGCCTTTTGAAACAGGGACGGTTCCGGCGCCGGCATTTTATGATGCGGTATTATATAAGAAGTACGGACAGTACATGGCTTCCTGTAAAATGGGAGGAACCCATGATTATCCGTTGTACCGGAAACAGGAGGAAGCTTTAAAAGAGCAGGTGGGGATCAATCCGTATACCTATGTGATTTCAAAGGAAGATCTGGAATCCGATGCTGCAAGGGTCCGCACTGCGGGAACGCAAGATACCGGGAAGTCCAAAGAGAATGGAGTCTGTCAAAAAATGACTGTAAAAAAGCAGATCAGAGAATTTTTACAGCTATTAGAGGATTTGCAGCATAAATTAGATCACATATTCTCTTCGGATGTTCCGGGCGTAAGCGATATGCATGCAGGCGGGAGCGGGGGACGGCCGGCAGCTGACTTGCGGGAACACGCCGGAAAGGATAAGACCGGCATGTCAGAAGGAAATACAGAAAAGCTGCTCCAAATTCTGACCGGATGCCAGGAAACGGCGATTGCCTTTGGAACGCTGATTGAATCGGTAAAGGGAGAAGGAACCGATACCGTCGGTAAGTTAGAGGCATACTGCGAAGAGATTTACCGGATCTACGAAACGGTTTTGGGAGACCGGGGAAAAGTTTTTTGCGTAAACTGTGATAGATTGCGCACGCTGTCAGAGGAGATAGCAGAAGCCTGTAAAAGAGAAATCGATCTGCGGCGTGAAGTCGTTTTTCTTCCCTCCAGAGTATCGGAATGGGATGCGATAGAAAGCGTCTGGCGGGCGGCAGAAGAAGATCCCGACTGCATTGCTTTTGTGATTCCGATTCCGTATTTTACAAAAAAATCAGACGGAAGTTTTGGGGATATGCATTATGAGGGAGACCGGTTTCCGGACTATGTTCCGTTGACAGCTTACAATGCCTTTGATTACGAAGGACATTGCCCAGATGTGATGTATATACAAAATCCTTATGATGCATATAATCTGGCAGTCAGTGTGCATCCCTTTTTCTATTCGGAAAATCTGAAAAAATATACGGAGAAATTGGTGTATCTGCCGCCGTTTGTAGTAAATGAAATTACAACAGAAGATCAGAGAGCGATTGAAAATCTCAAATACTGCTGTATCGTTCCCGGCGTTGTGCATGCGGACCGGGTAATTGTTCAGTCAGAGGGTATGCGGCAGATTTATATCCAGATTTTAACAGAGGCTGCGGGAGAAGAGACGAGGAAAATCTGGGAGGAAAAAATTCTGGGGCTTGGTTCTCCGAAAATGGATCGGAATTTAGAATGCAGCAAAGCGGATATGGATTTGCCGGAGGAGTGGCGTTCTTTGATGCAAAAGCCAGATGGAACATTCAAAAAAGTGGTTTTATATGGCACAAGTGCGGCGGCTTTGCTGGAGCATCCAAAGGCAATGATTCAAAAAATGGGACGGGTATTTTCTGCATTTGAGAAAAAGCAGGAGGAAATTCTGCTGCTCTGGGTTCCGGAGTATGCAGCAGGAATTGACATGAAAGAGAAATATCCTGCTGTGTGTGAAGAATATCAGAGACTGATGCGGCAGTATCAGGAAGAAGGAACAGGGATTTTGGATTGCTCCGGTGATATGGAACGGGCAGCCAAAGTGTGCGATGCTTATTATGGCGACAGAGGGTATGCGGCACAGCTGTGTATCAGAAGAGGGGTGCCGGTGATGCTGCAGGAGGTTGAGATATAAAGGAAAGGTGATTTTATGTCTGATTTGGCAGGCAGATTCGTTTATGGTGTTTTTTGTTGTCAGAATGGGATAATGACGATATAATATAGATAGGAAATTTACGAGACACTCTTTGGGTATTCCTTTATGTACGAAAAAGCTGCGCAGCAATGGAGAAAGGATAAAGCGATATGCAGAAAAAGACACCGGATTACGATAATGTGTTTAAGACAATGAAGAGTAAACACAAGAGATTGTTTATTTCTGTCATTAATGATACTTTTGGGAAAGCATATCCGTTAGATACAAAAGTGGAGGTTTTGCCTTCGGAAGGATATTTGACCGAGAGTGAGACTGCAGATGGAAGTAAGGATATAGAGGAACAGATTTCAGATTTTGTAATGAAGATTGAAAATGAGATGTATCTTCTGGAATGTCAAAGTTATGACGATGGATCAATGGCGATCAGAATTGCTGAATATGCTTTTATTATTGCAAGGAAGTTTGCGACATGGGATATTGGATGTGCGACGATTCCTATGCCAAAATTTTCGATTATTTATATCAAGCGGACGGCAAAAACTCCAAA
The DNA here is from genome assembly GCA_947564765.1 of uncultured Roseburia sp. Taxonomy (GTDB): domain Bacteria; phylum Bacillota; class Clostridia; order Lachnospirales; family Lachnospiraceae; genus Roseburia_B. The sequence goes on from CANODN010000034.1 coordinate 9,585, forward strand.
AACAACAACGATTACCTTTGCATTTCCGGATGGGCAGACAGTAAATTATGAGTCTGAGAATGTAATTCTGGAAGAGTTTACAAAGGAATATATTGTTGAAAAGAGACTGTTTCCTTATATACCTTTCTATATTGCAAGGTATGAAAAGGATATGATATCAGAAATTAGTACAGAGAATGCAGAAAGGGATTTGATCTATTTTAGAGATGAATTGGTTCGGCTGCATGAACAAGAGGAATTATCAGATAATGAAATTGTAGATCTTATGGGGTTTGTAAATACGATTATTACACACATTACAAACGGCAATCAAAACGAAGAGAGGCTGGTGAATATTATGGGCGGAACGGTGATTGAGACAGAATCGGAAAGGTTAATTCGTAGAGGGAAAGCGGAAGGAAAAGCAGAAGGAAAAGCGGAAGGAAAAGCGGAAGGAAAAGCAGAAGGAAAAGCAGAAGAAATTGTTGAGATGGGAAGGGAATTTGGTTTGGATGATGCAGCCATTTTGAAAAGATTGCAGGAAAAGGTAGGTTTGTCTGTAGAAACGGCAATCGTCTATTTGAGGAAGTACGGAAAATCATTGGTGTAGGAGGTGTGGACGCAGCCTAAATCAATTGATGAAAGAAAGATTCATGAGGGAGAATATGCCTTTATGAATCTTTTTCATACCGGGGTATTCCGGCAGACTTTTCAGAATGGAAAAGAGATTGCAGGTGTTGCAAACAGCATATAAAATTAAGAAACGATGGATGTGACAGGAGACAAAATGAAGAAAAAGATAACAGTAATCGGAGCAGGCTATGTGGGATTATCCAATGCCGTTTTACTGGCTCAATATAATCAGGTTACGGCGTTGGATTTAGCAAAGGAGAAGGTGGATTTGATCAATCAGAGAAAATCCCCGATTCTGGATAAAGAGATACAGGAATATTTAGAAACAAAGCAGCTGGATTTGAAGGCTCTCTGCGACAGAAAAGAGGCAGTGGAAGGAGCAGAATACGTAATTATTTCAACGCCTACGAATTATGATCCGGATCAAAACTATTTTGATACCTCTTCGGTAGAATCCGCAGCAGAATATGTTTTGCGGAACAATCCAACCGCAGTGATTGTGATCAAATCTACGGTTCCGGTGGGGTATACCGAAAAACTGAGAGAAAAATATCAGACGGACCGGATTTTATTTTCACCGGAATTTTTGCGGGAAGGACATGCATTGTATGATAATCTGTATCCTTCCAGAATTATTGTGGGAGTACCGGAGAATGATTCCGATATGCTGCAGAAAGCAAAAGAGTTTGCCGGGCTGTTGCAGGAGGGAGCGATAAAAGAAGAAATACCGACGCTGTTTATGAACAGTACGGAAGCGGAAGCCGTGAAATTGTTTGCCAATACCTATCTGGCCCTTCGGGTTGCGTATTTTAATGAATTGGATACTTATGCAGAAGTGCGTGGGTTGAATACAAAAAAGATTGTTGAAGGTGTCAGTCTTGATCCGAGAATCGGAACGCATTATAATAATCCGTCTTTTGGATATGGAGGCTATTGTCTGCCGAAGGATACGAAGCAGCTTCTGGCAAATTACAATGATGTTCCTAATAATATTATCGGAGCCATAGTAGATGCAAATCGCACCAGAAAAGACTTTATTGCAGAGCGGGTGCTGGAAAAAGCGGGATATTACAGTAACGGAACAGGCAGAAACGGCGTGTCTGGAAAGGACTGTGTCATAGGAGTATATCGCCTTACGATGAAAGCGGGTTCCGATAATTTCAGACAGAGTTCGATTCAGGGGATTATGAAGCGGATAAAGGCAAAGGGCGCAGAAGTGATTGTATATGAGCCTGCATTGAAGGAAGATACGTTTTTTGGCAGCAGGGTGATTCGGTCGTTGGAGGAGTTTAAAGCAATGGCTGATGTGATTGTAGTCAATCGGATTGCGGAGGAGCTTGGGGATGTGGCAGAGAAAGTTTATACGAGGGATTTGTTTGGGGAAAACTAACAGGATAAAAGGTACATAAAAAATACAGCGAAATATCAATATAGAAAGCGGTGGAGTAAGTATGGGAAAAACAGCATTAATTACCGGAGTGACCGGTCAGGACGGCTCTTATCTGGCAGAATTTTTACTGGAAAAGGGTTATGAAGTACATGGAATGATTCGCCGTTCTTCTGTGGATTACAGAGAACGGATTGCACATTTGGAAGGAAACAGTCAGTTTCATCTGCATTACGGAGATCTTGGGGATTCCATGAGTCTTATGTCAGTGATTGGATCGGTCCGTCCGGATGAAATTTATAATCTCGCGGCACAGAGCCATGTACAGGTCAGTTTTGATGTGCCGGAGTATACGGCGGATGTAGTTGCGACAGGAGTTCTTCGTGTTCTTGAGGCGGTCCGTCTCTGCGATTTGACAAAGACCTGCCGGATTTATCAGGCGTCTACCTCGGAATTGTACGGTAAAGAAGAGGAGTTCCCTGAAACACAGATCGCCATATTGACGGGATACAGGGATTTTGACT